>NZ_JBDIVO010000458.1:0-3046 GCF_039794385.1 Methylocaldum sp.
CTACGGTCCTCATTATGACGTCCAACTTTCGACATGAGCGCCAGTTTGCCAGAAGCCATCCGCTCGACGGGAGGGTTAGCCGTCATTCGATGCATCCGAAGAACCTGGCTGGGTTGTGATCCAGAAGATATGGGTGCGCCAGAACCACAGAAGCCACATCGACTTCAACGGCTGACCAGGGACAGCTCCGCGACGATACTGAAAGATCTGTGGCCACGAATGCGCGCCGGGATCAGCATATGGTTGTACTGGGCGACCGCCTCCACATGACGACGTTCTCGGACGAAGAGGCACATGACGTCCCAGTCGGCTGGGGCGGCTGAGCCTGTTTCGAGGAAGTGCAGTCCTCGCACAATCTTGGTGGCTACAGCTTCGAGGCGTGGTTCTTGAATGCTGAGCGCCATCCGACGACCCAAATGAATGCCCGCAGGCGTTGTGAGTTGTACAGCTTGAAGGGCGCTACCGATATGTCTACGAAGGCCCAAGTTCTTTGCGTACATGCGCTGGAGCTTCTGGTTCCAAAGTTTCTTTCCCGGTTCCGTTACGCCCGCGTCCGAGAACATAAGTGCTGCCAAGAAGTACTCTTCGTCGCGGCCCGCTGCGTTGTTGCAGGCAAAGCAAGCGGGCACTGTTTTCAGGTTGCTGGGCCGCGGCCGTGGGAAGAAGGCCTTGGGTGGGACGTGATCGGCTGTGACGCTCACGGCGACACCACAGTAAACGCAGGACTGGACAGGTTCGATCACGAGTCAATGATGGCTAACGATGTAAGTAACCGGATGCCGCGCGAGGCGGCCAGCCTAAGGACTGTAGAGCGGAATAGCGTACTCGCGTATTCCGCCGTAGGAGGTATTTATTCGGCGCATTACGCTAATGCTAATGCGCCCTACGCGGGCTGACCCGTTTTGCTCGTTATGGCTGACGACTCAAGCTGTGGGACGCGCGTTTTTTGCGGCGTCCCTCTCCAGCGCCGAGTTTAGGCATCACTGCCATTAATCGAGCTTGGCCCCTTTCCCTATGCTCTCGATGGCTGGTTTTGTGGCTTCAGGGAAGTGCCTTGGAAATGGTCGCCTTGACGTCAGGATCGGTTTCCTCGGTCAATCTTCTCTTCAAGGCCTCCAGTGCTTTCGCGCCGCCGATCTTCGTCCGAGCTCAGCCGGTTCCGCTCCTGTGTAACCGAAAAGAGCGAAAAGCGTTGCCCGTCGTGTGTACCCCCTGTGAATGTTATAAAAGAGGGGGGCAGTCGGTGATCGGTTTGCAGACTCCGCCGCGGGAAGGGCATATAAACTGTCCGTGCGGACAGGTTGGGGGTGGCGGCGAATAGGGACAGATTGTAGGCCCCAGCGTGGCAAAGAAACCCTCACCGCAACTCATCCCTCTGCTGTTTTTCGCACATACTGCCAGCACGGCATTTCCTTCGCCCCCATACTCGGCGTTGATGAGGCCAATGTCAGAGACGACTCGATACACCTCTGTTGTAAAACCGCTACCGGCCATAACAACCATCTCATCAGCCATGGGTAATGGGGCATTGCATACAATGCTCATATAGCCGCAGGTCGCGGCGCTACCTTCTGGGATATGACAGCCTATTGGAACTGGTGGCGGGGAGGGTTGCTGTGTCAAACCACCCGCTGTCGAGCCGAGCTGTTTCACATCCAAATGCACCGTGACATCGCCTTCATCGCTATTTTGATTTATCCGAATGTCATGTTTTCCAGATACCTGAATAGAAGCAGTGCTAGTGCCGACGTGTTCCCATACGGGGTCATCGAAGAAAAGGAACGGACCATCGCGCTCCTTAACTGTACATGTAACAGAAACCGGCAGAACTCCATCCTGAGCTAGCATGCGTTTAATGTCTCTATCTTTACCGGTATTGATCTCCACCATGGTAAAGAATTCTGTTTCCTGCTGGTTACCAAGTCGACAGGTAAGTTTCCAATCGCATATGCCAGCTTCCGGGCAGTCATTGACGTGCATTTTTGTAAAGGTAACTTCAACTCTCGTTTGCCCGTCAGGCGGGGGTGGGGGTGGAGGCTGCACTATGTAGGGACACGCTCCGAAATTCACGACATAGGCCCCTTTTTCACTCTGCGCGTTCTGCGCCGGATCCTTATTCGCCACGTCCCCACGGACGCCGACGCCAATCTCCTTGATCGCCGGATTTAGAATTGCCTCCCTGTGACCGGCCGTGCTTATATTCATCCACCAGTGGACGGCAAAGAGTGGCGTCGAGCAGGCGCCAGGCGGACATTCGGTCACGTTGGTGCCCGCACCATCTTTGGCGATCTCACTCACGAAGGTAGCGCCTTCCGGACAGTATCCCGCGCGGTTTATGCGTGCCGCGATCGCTTCGTTGCGTCCCAGTGGAATTGGAGGATTGGTCCCCGGTACGACATCAACCTGCGGGTCGACGTGCGGATCGCTCTCACCCCACCATTTCAGGGTCACGGCCCGTTGCACGTGTCCATCGGCGGCGCTCGCCAATTTTGAGTTCGCGGACAACGCCGCCAGCCCGCGGCTGGTGCGTTCGGCATTAATAAGGCAAAGGATGGCATTACGTATTCGGTGACCTTGAGTTGCAAGGTCGATGGTGGACGGAGGGGTATTTACATCGGCGCCACATGTATCCTTACCTGCCAGTGGTTGCGCTCTGGCGGGAGTTACTACGGCACTCATAACGGTTGCGCAAAGGAGGATGAGCGCCATCGTGCCAGTCGGAGACAGTATTTTCATGGTTTTCCCTTCCTTGGGAGTGCGGAAGCCCGCGAGACTTAGAACAGCTATCGCCCCAGGCATGGGGTGCCGGTTAGCCGCAGTATATCGCCGCGGCATCCCACCAGTAGAAGCGAATAGAAACTTGAAACGTCGTTTTTCTTCAAAAAGACGATATCGCTGGGTCGAGCGAAATGTCAATCAGGTTGCCGGGTCAAGGTTTATTGTTCGGCTTCGGCTCTTTTCGTTTCACTGAACGACCCCGGCAGGGCGCAGGTCCATAGGATGCGCTGACCATCGGGAAGCGCCCTTCGACTCGCTCAGGACAGGC
>NZ_JBDIVO010000459.1:0-3032 GCF_039794385.1 Methylocaldum sp.
TATCTTCGCCCTGAATATCCGCCGTCCCGAACCGCTTTCCCAAAAGGTCGTCGAAATTGCGGGACGGCACGACGCTCGCGGCTCGGAGCTGGAGCCGCTGGATCTCGGCGAAGCGGAACAACAATTGACCAAGGCCTACCGGGAAGGTTTCCGGTCGATCGCCGTCGTTCTCATGCACGCCTGGCGGACGCCCGATCACGAACTCGAACTGGAAAAGCTGGCCAAGGCAATCGGCTACACCCAAATTTCCCTCTCCCACCGCGTCAGTCCCGCCATGAAATTGATCGGACGGGGCGACATCACGGTGGTGGATGCTTATCTGTCCCCGGTACTGCGCCGTTATGTCGATCAGGTGGCGGCCGGTTTGGGCATCGGTCTGAAAGACGAAATGCCGCAAGACCGAAAACGCAAGCTGCTGTTCATGCAGTCCAACGGCGGATTGGCGGATGCCCACCGGTTCCGGGGCAAGGACAGCATTCTCTCGGGTCCCGCCGGCGGCATCGTCGGCGCGGTGGCGGTCTCCCGTCTCGCCGGCTTCGATCGTATCGTCACCTTCGACATGGGCGGCACGTCCACCGACGTGGCCCATTACGCCGGCGAATTCGAACGCAGCCAGGAAACCGAGATCGCCGGCGTTCGGCTCAGGGCGCCCATCCTCAATATTCACACGGTCGCAGCGGGCGGCGGCTCGCTCCTGCATTTCGACGGACTCCGCTTTCGGGCCGGCCCCGACTCGGCCGGTGCCAATCCGGGTCCCGCCTGCTACCGGCGCGGAGGACCTCTGTGCGTGACCGACGCCAATGTGATGGTCGGAAAGATACGTCCCGAATTCTTTCCGAAAGTGTTCGGACCGACCGGCAATCAGCCTCTGGATATGGAAATCGTGCGGCGCAAATTCCGGGAACTGGCCGAGACCATCCGTTCCGACTCAGGCCAAGCGCTCTCGTCCGAAGAAGTGGCGGAAGGCTTCATCGACGTGGCGGTGGAAAACATGGCCGCCGCGATCAAGAAGATCTCGGTGCAGCGCGGCCACGATCTGGCCGATTACGTCCTGTGCTGCTTCGGCGCCGCCGGCGGCCAGCACGCCTGCAAGGTCGCCGAGCGGCTCGGCATTTCCAGGATTTTTCTGCATCCTCTGGCCGGCGTGTTGTCGGCTTACGGCATGGGCCTCGCCGATTACCGTGTCATCAAGGAACGCGCGATCGTGACTCTGTTGAACGATTCCACCGTCCCGGAGTTGCGGACGGTGCTCGACGCGTTAGAAGTCGAAGGACGCGCGGAACTGATGACCCAGGACATCCCGCCGGAGCGGATCGTCGCGGCTCGCCTGGCCATGCTCCGGTACGAGGGTACCGACACCCTGTTCGCCGTGCCGTTCGGCGATTCGGCGGATATGCGGGTGAGGTTCGAGGAACGGCACCACCAGCGCTTCGGCTTCGTTTACCCCGACAAGGCCTTGCTGGTGGACACCGCGACCGTGGAGCTGGCCGGCTTGAACGAATCGGCCGAAGAACCGGTGTGCCCCTTGGTGCCCGACGCTTCTCTGGAGCCGGTCGCAAAGGTCCGGATATATTCCGGCCGAAACCATCACGATACGCCGGTTTATCGGCGCGAGAACCTGAAGCCGGGCGTCCGGTTGCAGGGGCCCGCGATATTGGTCGAACCCAACTCGACCACGATCATCGAGCCGGGCTGGCAGGGCGAGATTACCGCTCGCAATCACCTCGTACTGAGCGTTTGTGAAACAGCCGACTGCCGGGCAACCGCGTCGAAGATGGAACGGACGGAAAAGCACGTCGATCCGGCGCGCCTCGAAATCTTCAACCGGCTGTTCATGTCGGTCGCCGAGGACATGGGCTATACGCTGCAAAACACCGCCCATTCGGTGAACATCAAGGAGCGCCTCGACTTCTCCTGCGCGCTGTTCGACGGAAACGGCGGGCTCGTCGCCAATGCTCCGCACATTCCGGTGCATCTGGGCTCCATGGACGAAAGCGTCAAGGCGCTGATCGCGGGTCACGGGGACGACCTGCGACCGGGCGACGTCTGGCTCATCAATTCTCCCTATCACGGCGGTACGCATCTGCCGGACATCACGATAATTACCCCGCTGTACGATGATACGGGCGAATCGGTCCTTTTCTATCTCGCCTCGCGCGGTCATCACGCCGACGTGGGCGGCATCACTCCCGGTTCGATGCCGCCCCGCAGCACGTCCATCGACCAGGAAGGGGTTCTGAGTGCGGGCTTGAAGATCGTCGAAAACGGACACATACGCGAATCGGCCATCCGCGACTGGCTCAATGCAAAGCCTTATCCTGCCCGCGACCCCGACCGGAATCTGGCGGATCTCCGCGCCCAGATCGCCGCCAACCTGAAAGGCATGCAGGCGCTGCGCGGCATGCTCGAACGTTATTCGCTGGCGACGGTCCGGCGCTACATGGGGCATGTGCAGGACAACGCGGAAGAAGCGGTGCGGCGGGTCATCGCACGGCTTTCCGACGGCGAATTCGCGGTGACGATGGATTCTGGCGCGGTCATCCGCGTGGCGATCCGGGTCGATACCAAAAACCGGCGGGCCTTCATCGATTTTGCCGGAACCTCGCCGCAGCAGCCGGACAATCTGAACGCGCCGGCCGCCGTGTGCAAGGCGGCGGTCCTGTACGTGTTCCGCACCCTGGTGAACGACGATATTCCGCTGAACGCCGGCTGTCTCCGCCCGCTCGAAATCCGGATTCCGGAAGGCTCCCTGCTCAACCCCCGCTATCCCGCGGCCGTCGCGGCGGGCAACGTGGAAACCTCGCAGCATATCGTCGACGCCTTGTACGGCGCGCTCGGCGTGCTGGCCGCCTCCCAGGGCACGATGAACAACTTCACCTTCGGCAACGCGCGCTACCAATACTACGAAACCATCTGCGGCGGGGCCGGCGCGGGGGCCGGTTTCGACGGCGCCGACGCCGTGCACACTCACATGACCAACTCCCGCATCACCGACCCCGAAGTACTGGAATGGCGCTTTCCGGTACTGCTGG
>NZ_JBDIVO010000460.1:0-3023 GCF_039794385.1 Methylocaldum sp.
CGCGTACCAGTTCGCCGGTCCGGTCGCGCAAATCGCGGATCGTAAAGGTGTGCATGATGTCTTCTCCAAATATGCCCACAAGTAGGGGAGCAATTTATCCCAAGCGCCGTACTAACAGCAAACCGCAGCCGAAGGCTTTGGCAGGGCCGATGCCTCGAAACAGCCTTTCCACGAATTGCCCAGCGTCCAGAATCCGCAAAGTTCCGGTGAATTCCACAGTGCTCAGGATGATCGGTTTTCCCGCGCTAGGTTTGTACAGGCGCTGCTGGCGATAGCCATCCGCATGCACGGACTCGACCTCGAATCCGAATTTTGCCCCCCGCTCGGCAAGCCAGGGTTCCCCCGCCTCCTGGACGATTTCAGCCATCGGTGGGCGTTGCCTCCGGTCGGCGTAGCGGCGTTTTTTCAGGTCCGCCACGACATCATCCCGGTGACGGGTCTTAATGATGGGATCATCGCTGATTTTGCGAACCCGCACGGGATTGGCACGCAACACAAACGCCAGCCGCTCGCCGAAGGTGAGTTTAGGTGCAAACGGTCTGGTTTCGATATCCCACAGATTTTTCTTGTCGATCGGCTCGCGTCGAGACAACACATAAAAGAAAGGCCAATGGCCTTGCTGCTCGCGCCGGAACAGGAAATCGCGAGTATCGGCGCCTTCACCGAACCATTGCCAGATCAGTCTGTGTTCCGCATAGGCATCGGACGGAAGAACTTTCGCCAGTTGAGCAAGGTCAAGGCCCGGTTTTAAACGGATGCGGCTTAGATAGCCCATCATGACCTCCCGTAGTGCTCGTTACGCTTGCCGAACTGCCAGCGCCGTCGGCTCAGGGGTACATCCTGACGCGGCGTGGTATGCAGCGGCACCTTGTTGGTAGGTGCGTTGTCCTCCCAGTAATAATCGGGCGATGTCGCTCCCAATGATTGCAGCCGGTTCTGGAGAAATTGCCTCTGCGTATCGGAATATTCGGCATCGTAACTCTCGAACGCCGCCTCGAAGGTTTCCGCTGTAATGCACTTCGCCAATAACGGCAACGCCAGCGGACAAGACTTGCGGCCGAGGTAGAGCGGAAGGCGTGGTCGGCTCAGTGCTTCGGCGAGAGACTCCGGGGAGGGAGCCGCATCGCCACGCTGCCACAGACAGACGGTATACAACCCGTCGCAGCGATAATCGCGGGTCGAAAGCACAGTGTAGAGATTCCAGCGATCACTGGTTTCATCACGGCGCGTGCGAAGATGCCTGAGCCGGCTGGTCGATTCGGGAATCTGCGTGGTGTGATAATCCCGAAGCAAGACACCTCCGGCATCGACCCGTACCGCATAGCTGTATCCGTCCGTCAAGGACTGATGTTTATCGTCCTCGTGCCGGCGGATGCCCAGCGCCGCCGCCAGTAATCCCAGAATGGCAGACTTCGACGGGTGTGGCGTGCTCGGGCGCTGCTCGCCCACGGCGATATCACCCCAGGCCGCCATCGGGCCGTACAGCCGAAATACCAGAAATCGGTGCATGGCTCACTCCTTCACGAAGTCGATGACGGCTTGGAGACTGCCTACCGGTTTTGTGGCGTCCATTACGACACAGGCATCGGCACAGGCGCCGTAAACCATGTCCATCTTGTCCCGCGTAGAAATCAGCGCCTGGATGGCGTTGGTCAGCATGTCCTCTTGGTAACCGTTCACCGGTCTGAGGAAAGCGACCGAGAGAGAACGGGGTTGCTGGCTGCCGTGCTCAGCCAGAATGAAGGAAGCACGTGCCCGCGAACCGAAGCTGTTTTGCTTGCCGGTCGGGGCAACGGTGGCGGCGGCTTCTACAAGCGCGGCGAGCGCGCGGTTCGCCAGGGCCTTGTCACCTCCGAGGTTTTCGATGAGCAGATCCTTGTCGATGCAGATGTACAGGTAGAAAAGACCCGCCGCGAATTCGGTTTCTCCCATGTGTCCGGCACCGACATCCTCAACACCCTTGTTGAGGTCGTCCACGGCGGTGAAGAAATCGTCCTCGATGGCGACTTTGTGAACGCTGATGGCATGAGCGACTTGGGCGGCGGCTTCCATGTTGTAACGTGGGTTGTCGGCCAGCATTCGGCCGAACAGAGCGATATCGGCGGCGGTGTGCTTTTCGCGTAAAAGCTGCAATTCCTCGGCGGTGGGCTCGGTGCCGCATTCGGCGATTGCGGCTACTAAGGCATCGATGGCGGAACGTTCTTCCGGACTGATGTGGGCCAATTGGCGGATTGCGAGGGTTTTGGCCAAGGCTTTAGGCACGCTGCTGCCATCCGCTAAGACGACTTCTTCCTGTTCTTCTTCGCTCGCTTTTTTGTCAGAGCCTTCCAACTTGCCGAAAACCCCGGCGATTTTCTGCGCCCAATCCTGTGCTTGCTTCTCCTTTACACCTTTCTCCTTTAACGCCTTATAGATTTCGACGCCCATCAACTTGGTGCGGACTCCCTTGTGTTCCTTAAGTGCGCTTTCCATGACATCCGAGGTGCGCCACGCGCGCTTGAGGCTTTGCGAGGAAATCCGAAGCCGCGTTTCGCCGCCCATCACGGCGGTTTTCGGTCGGCCCAGATCGTCGCGGTTGAGGTTAGAAGGAGGGAATGAAGTTAGAAGGTGCAATTGGATGAAGCAGGTCATGAAAGGATTCTCCAGTTCTTGTTAGTCTTTCGGTTATTGCTCCCTCTCCCTCTGGGAGAGGGTTGGGGTGAGGGGGTAATTAGGTTTTGGCTGCTTTGCCCATTTTTTCCTCCTCGGTCAGCAGCGCTTCGTAATACTCCATCGTCCAGCGTTGCCGGGTTCGCTCACTCCAGGAGTACAGGTCATGGGCCAAGGCAGCGACGGGGGCGGTCTCGTCGGCCAAGGGCAAAACCCGGATCAGCGCGGGAAATACTTCTTCCAGCGATCCGCAACTCGCCAGGCGCCGGAAACGCAATTCCCCGACACGCGGCTCTCCGTTGGCTTTGGACTGGGCCAACCAAGCAGGAAACTTCAAATCGGTGGTTTGCTTGATGCGGGCCAATATTCCGGCG
>NZ_JBDIVO010000461.1:0-3022 GCF_039794385.1 Methylocaldum sp.
GACGCCGGTACCCTTGGTTTCCTCGGTGTCGTACACCGCTTTGACGCGGATGCCGGTATCCCGCTCGAAATCCTTGAGGATCGGTTCCGAGAACACCTGATCCTCGCTGGCATAGACCACGACCGTGGCTTCCGCGCCCACGGCAGTCCGGGCGAGCGCCAGGCTCAGCAGCAGCGATAGCCATCTGTAGGGTTGCATTGTCATCGTTGCCTCCTTAAGGGTTTGGCGAAAACAGCAGTTTCAGGCCGATGAACAAAGTCAGTTCCGGCTCGTCCCGGAACGAGCGGCCGGCGGACACCATCAACACCCGGCCGGGGGCCATGACCCACTTTCCGCCCAGGTTGAAGCCGGCGTTGGGCTCGCCGCCGGGGGATGGGGACGTAATGGCGAACACCTCGCCGCCGAGCTTGAGCCGCTTGCCCACGGCGTGCTCCAAGGCCAAACCGAAAAACCAGTAACTTTTGCCCTCGGCCCCGGCCCACAGCTTGTAACGCGCATCGCCGTAGATCACGGTGTCGCCCCACTGCTTCTGATAGAGCAGCGGCAATTGCAGGGTCGCGCGCCCGGCACCGAGGCCCCTTTTCTCGTCTCCCGTGGGCAGGGTGAGCTGGGGGTTGATGCCGAAATACCCCGCTTCGGCGTCGAGGCCGAAGCGCCGCTTGTACTCGAACAGCACATCGCCCACGCCGGAGCGCAATCCGCCTTCGGCGGGGAGCCTGTAGGGCGCGGGCAGCTCGATGCTGAGCTGGGTGTAAGGGTCGTAGCCGTAATTGACGTCCACGCGCACGAATTCGCCGATCGCCGAACCATCCCGGCTGCGTTCCATGAACCAGGGCAGGTTGATCTCCCACTGGCCCGGTTCCGGCGGGTCGGGATCGTTGGTGAAGAAGGGCGGGCCGCCGAAGGCGGAGGCCGATCCGGCCAAAACCAAAGAGAAGACCCACCGAGTGGACGCCGGCGTGCCACGGCCCATCGATTATCGGGCGGTCACCACCAGATCGTCGAACGAACTGGCCGCATCCGCCTTGCTCCAAAAGCCGATCCCGCCCGCCTTCATAAAGGTTCTATCGGTAGTCTCCAGATATTTCCGGTCGTTCAAATAGGCTTCGATCTTGTCTCCCTGCTGAACGATCTTCAACCGGAACCATTCGCCGGATTTCACGCCGGAGATGTTCGCGCTGTCCAGTTGCTTGCGCCGCCCGTCCTTCACGAAGTACAGGCGGATGTTGTCTTCCAGGGGGTTATAGCGGGCGACGTAATAGTTATTGGCGTCCTGCACCCGCCAGATGAGACCACCCCCCTGATCTTCCTTGCCGCCGTCGGCGCGGAGGCTGACTTCGATGGCGCCGTCCCGGAATTTCACCGCGTTCGTCCAGCACAAGTTAAAAACATCCCCGGAATCGTCGTGAATCTTCGTGATCGCCAGAACATGGGGCGCGCTCGGCGCCTTGGGATCGGCCTTGACTTGCCACTCCGCCGGGGGACCGCCGGGATTCGTGGCCGCGATGGTCCAGCCGGGCGGAATGCCGCCCGGCGTCAGTTCATCGAAGCTCAGCCGGGATACCGCGGGACTCGTAGCCGCTTTCTCCTCGGCCGAGACCAGACCGGTGAATGTGCACAGCCCGAGGCACACAGCCAAATGGATGAGTTGTTTTGTCGCCATGATCAAGGGTTTCTCCTCTGGGTTTCCAAGGCGGATTGGAGCGCCCGCGCCAAATCGACCGTGGGGCCGACGCCCCAGTAGTGCAGGAAGACCGTTCGTGGCGATTCCATGGTCATGTGGCTGTGGATCGCTACGATCTGGATGCCGGCGCGGCGCAGCGCTTTGAGCACCGGCTGCAGTTCGTCCTCGCACATGACGAAGTCACCGTCGACGACCGCTTGCTCGTCGCTGCCTGCGAACGCGGCCCAGGTGTTGACGCCCATCGTGCTGCCGAGGGTGTTACCTTCCATGGTCGTGGTTCGCCCGAGGGTGATCTTGAAGACGCCTCCGGCCAACTCGCCTTTGGCGCCGATGACCGCCTCGATTTTCTTGGGATCGAGCGAGGTTTGGGCGGGGTCGATGGCAGCGAAGGGTACCTCGCCTCGGCCGCCGCGGGTCTCCTCGACTTTGGCGAATACCTCGCCCACGGCGGCCGCCAGCTTTTCTTCATCCCCCGTGCCGCCGATGTGCATGAACATCACCTTGGGGGAATCCCAGAAGAAATGGTTGTGCAGGGCGGTGATTTCGAGGCCGTTGTCGAGGGCCACGCTCATGACCGGATTCACCTGATCTTCGAGCAGGACCATGTCGCCCATGACCAGGGTTCGGCCCCCCGCCTTCATGAACGCGGCCCACGAGGTCAGCCCCAGGGGCGGCGTCATTTTGACGCCCGCCGCGGTCACCCGGAGATCGGCGCGTGGCTGGCTGACTTTGAATACGCCCTCCTTTTCGTCCAGTTTCCCTTTGACGCCGGTCAGCCGCTCGATTCTTGCCGTATCGAGCCCTTGCCCGCCGCTGGGGGCCTCCGCCGCAGCCGGGCCGGGCAAGAGGTTCAAGAGCGTTATCATGAAGATGGCGGTCAAGCGGTAAATCGTATCTCTGTTCATGGAGAATACCTCGATCGGTCTCACAGTGTGTTCACCGTTTGCCGGCAATAGGCATAAAGGGCCTCGTAGACGATGAATTCCTTTTCCAGAATCTCCCCATCATCCTTCAGTCCCAGGTGCTGAAATCCCTCGGCGATGGCCTTGAGCCCCGCGGCTTCCGGCCGCCCGTAGAGGTCCTGTTTCACGTCCGCGCCGTGCACGATTCTCGCGAGCAGGGCCACGGCGGGATCGTCGATCCGGTACTTGGCCACGACCGCCTCGAAACTGCACCGGCCCTCGTGGTGCCCGAGTTCCACGCCGGGGACATCGAAAGGAATAGCGCCGTGTCGCTCGGCCACCGCCAGGACCTGGTCGGCCGGAACGAACAAGAACTCGGCCTCAGGGTCAATGAACTTTTTGATGAGCCAGGGGCAGGCCACCCGGTCCACCTTAA
>NZ_JBDIVO010000462.1:0-3015 GCF_039794385.1 Methylocaldum sp.
TCTTTAACGGCTTAGACACGCCCTACCGGGCATTGACAGCCGCGGCGAAAATTGTGATCTTTTCAAGGAACCGATCGACCGGCGGGCGGTTAGCTCAGCGGGAGAGCACTGCCTTCACACGGCAGGGGTCGCAGGTTCGAACCCTGCACCGCCCACCATAGATTCAATAACTTAGATCAGATTCCCGGTACTCGGCAGGGGTGAGCACTCAAAAAGTACTCAAATCCACTTCTAAAGACCCCTGCTTCCCAGGCTCCAAAAATGCCACGGTGACGACCATTTGATTTCGCCACGGCAACAAAAAACCCGGCCGCTTTCGCGAACCGGGTTGTCGCTCGAAGGTTTCCCGTTCAGGATCGGCAAGCGGCAAGCTCCCGCTCAGAATCCCGGAGTTCCTTAATCAGTTCGCCGGCCTTTTGGACTCGCTGCGCGATGTCGCGGATTACGTAATAAAGTCCGCTAATCGCTGGCGCGTACTCGATTAAAGCGGGGTTACCCCAGGCGCCGATGATTCGATCAATCGTCGGCGGGTTTTGGCGTATCACGCAAAAGCTCTTTTATGCTCTCCAGGAAATCAGCGGATTCCAACAACCTGTTTCGCGCCACTCCAACGATTTCCGCTAGCCCGTGCCCCTTTCAACGTCTGGCAAATCCATGGTTCGCTCAGCCTCAGCGTGTGCAACATAATCGTCTATTGCAGCACCGACAACGGCCAGCATGGTACTTGTCATGACCAGCGTGTGCGCCACGGCTTGGCATTCGGATTTGAGCGATGCTTTCATGAGTTCCCCCTTCAATCTGATCCCACCGGTTCGAATATCAGCTTTTCGGCCCGCTCGATCCGGGAATCGACTTCATCGAGCAGCTTGTTTGCTCCGAAAACCGTTGTCTGCGTCCAGCCGTCGGACGCTGCAACTGCCGATCGCAACAAATCGAGCATGGCCCGCGCCTCTTCCAGCGCATCAGCCGTGCTTGCGGGGTCGTGGGTGGTGTGGGATTCGTTTGACATGGTGAATTGCTCCAGTTGAACGAGCGCCACCAGAATGAGGGTGGCACGGCCTCAACTACAGCACACAGACTGCTCGGCTTATTCGTCCGGTTTCCCGGCTTATCTCACCGTATCGACCGCACCATAAATCGGTGCTCGCCTTTCGCAAGGCGCAAAAAAACCGCAAGGCTTACGGGTTCGGGGTCCGCTTTCTGTTTAGTAGTGCGTCCAGCAGACGCCGGGCGGGTCGGGGGAGTCAAGGTCCGCTGAAAAGACCTTTGAAATCAACAAACGTCGGTAAGATCGGCGGTCGCATCGAGCATCCACCCGAGCTGCGCCGCGAAAAGCGCGCGCCACGCTTTGCGGTCCACTCCTACGAACATGCGCGGGCGATGATGACTCAGGACATGTAGGACCTATACGACGTATAGGTCCTAGTTCACTGTTCCGTCAAGAAGTTGATGGTCAGCTCGGACCGCTGGTTAATCCGACTTCCAGGTGATCTGCGTGATGGCGTTCATGTCCTCGAATTTGTCGTCGTGGCACGACGGGGTCGAACTCGTCAGCGACAACGTGTGCGTGTCCTGCGACGTGACGAAGCTCATGTGGAGACTCCCTGACCCCATTCCCTTTGGCCCCTGGCCGAAGACATAAATGGCCGACTTGCGGGCGATCCCGTCGAAGTACTGGTAAACGATCGACATGACACACGCCCCGTTGTTGCCAACGATGATCTGGGACAGGTCGGTGGTGCCGTTGATCGACACCTGTGAGCCGTTGGGGTCGCCCAACGGCAGATTGCCGTAGGCCGTGCCCGACGTTTTCCCCGCGTCACTTGTGGTGAACTCGTACACCTGCGTGTTGATGGAACCACATCCTGTCGGATTGGTGTTGCTGCTCATGGTCATTCTCCTTTTCTTTTTCATAGATCCCGCCCGTCACCTTAGCCGGGCTACCGCTTGCAATTTATCACCCAACGGAGGGAGCGGTCCTTTCAGCCTAGGCCAGAATCGGTGGAATGCAAGGTTCGGCACGGTTGAATGATTCCGTGACAGAATCAAATGGTCGGGATAGACTGATTCCGTCACGAAATCACAAGGTACGAACATGACACGCGGAGGGAAGCGGTCCGGCGCCGGCCGGAAACGGAAATGGAACTGCGAGACGGTCACCATGCGGGTGCCGGCGCATTTGGTCGGCGAGATTCAGGCATTCATCGAGCAGCGCATGGGTGAAGCTCACAAGGGGCCCGACAACCCGCCCGCACCCGAACCGTTGGAACTGTGGCAGGGCGATAAACGATGTCAGGCGGCCACGTCCGGCGGCAGATGACGAATGAATTTCTCGAACAGCGCATCCCAATCGGTGGGCGGCGGCTCGACGTTTTGCAACGACCGCGCGGCCTCCAGGCGCGCCAAGCGCTGTCTTAGGTTCATCGATGAATTCCTCCCATCATGCCCGCCCCAACGCCAGGTCCAATTCGCGCGGCGAGAGATTGAGCTTTTCGCGCATTGTCTTATCGCTGTCGCCGGCTGCACTCAGGGCAGTCACTTTTTCAACGAGTTCGCAATGCGCTTTCTCTTCCTGAAGATCGATCACACGATTTGCAGCAAACCCCACGGCCTGAGCAAGCGGGGTCAGTTCGTCGGTCAACTGCTTCAGCACCCGAGGCATGGCATCTACGATCGCCGCCAGTTCAAGCCGGCGCACGACAAGGCTTTGCAGGTCGATTTCGTTACCGGCCTTGATCGCCGCATAGACGGCGCCTTCAACTTGCGTCAAGGTCGGCTTGGCACGCATCGAGGAACGAAACCGCTCGTTTGAGAATGGCGTAGTGTTCCTGACGCGCCTTCATTGCTTCTTCGTGCCTGGCTTCGGCTTCGGCGATACGCTCATCAAATTTGTGGTCGGTGATTTTTAAACCTCGTTTTGGTCATAAGCCTCTGTACAGGCGCTTGAGAATCTCAAGGGCCCGAGTCAGATACCTAAGTGATGAATCGGGATTTGGATTGATCGTATTGGCTTAA
>NZ_JBDIVO010000463.1:0-3008 GCF_039794385.1 Methylocaldum sp.
GCGCATCGAGCTCGCGCTGATTGAGGGCGCGATAGGTGGTTTCCAGTGCGGGTGCGGCGTCTTCCCAGTTCTCCAGTACCGATTGCAGCGTTGAGAAGCCGGACTCCAGGGCGGGGAATGCCGTTTTCAGCTCCCGGTCGACGATAACCAGGGTTCCGTCGCGGCTTCCGGATTTCAGCGAAGCGAGTTTCATGGCTATTTCCAGGAATCCACGTAGCCCGCCCACTCGACCCCGCGGGGCAGGTCGGCCACTTCGAGGGCGTCGCGGGCGTCGATCATGACCGCCACCTCGTCGGTTTCGGTGCGCGACCTCGTCTTCGCCGCCTCCAATGCCTTGGGATGAGGGCCGTGGGTGATTCCGCTGGGGTGCAGGGTCATCATGCCCGGATGGATGTTGTCGCGGGAGAAGAAATGGCCGCGGTGATAGAAGATCACCTCGTCGTAGTCGTCGTTGTTGTGATAGAAGGGCACCCGGAGCACGCCCGGATCGCTTTCCAGCGGCCGCGGGCAGAAGGTGCACACGACGAAGCGATCGCTGGCGAAGGTGGTATGGGCCGAAGGCGGAAGATGATAGCGATGGCTCATCAGCGGGCGGATATCGCGCCAGTTGAGCCGGACCGGCATCAGCGTGCCCTGCCAGCCGACGGCATCGAGCGGATTGAAGGGATAGGTCACGGCGCTGAGCCGATCCCGCCGCTTGACCAGCACCCGCCAGGTCCGGTCCGACTGCTGGGCGAGAAAGGCGTCGTCGATCTTGGGCGTGTCCAAGACCGCCGGGTCGAACACGGCATGGGCTCCGACGATGCCTTTTTCGGGAAGCCGGTAGGTACTGTTGGACGCCTCGATCAGGAGGAAGACGCCCATGCCGGAGGTTTCGATGCGCCACAGGGTGCCCCGTGGAATCACCAGGTAATCGCCCTC
Source organism: Methylocaldum sp. (assembly GCF_039794385.1). Taxonomy (NCBI): domain Bacteria; kingdom Pseudomonadati; phylum Pseudomonadota; class Gammaproteobacteria; order Methylococcales; family Methylococcaceae; genus Methylocaldum; species Methylocaldum sp. The sequence continues at coordinate 922 of NZ_JBDIVO010000463.1, forward strand.
GGAAAAGGCGAGATGGCCGTAGTCGCAATAAAGATGCCCGGAGCCCTCGTGGACGAACAGCAATTCGTCGCCGTCGCCGTTCCGCACCAGGTGGTCCATGGCGGAATAGGTATGCCAGCACCGGATTTTCACGCTCAGATTGCCCAGCATCGGCGTGGCGTCCCATGGCGAGACGCTGGTTCCGGTGAGCTGGTTGGTATCGAAGGCGCGCGGCCTGAGCGGTCCCTCGACGCTGATCCAGCCGGTCGGCGGATGGCGGTGGAGCATTTGCGTGGAAGGGCCGTAGAAGCCCTCCCGCCCCAATTCCCGTTCGTAAGTGCCCTCGGGCAGATCGGCGTGAGCCTGGCGGGCGGCGACGCCCTCGACTCTTGGCAGTGAAATCCAGCGGAACATCAGATTACCCCCCGTCTCATTTGGTCGTCTTCTATCGCCTCGAACAGCGCCTGGAAATTGCCCTCGCCGAAGCCCTCGTTACCCTTCCGCTGGATGATCTCGAAGAAAATCGGCCCGATCACGGTCTCGGTGAAGATTTGCAGGAGAAGGCCCACTTTGTTGCCCGGCAGGCCGTCGATGAGAATCCGGTTCCGCCGCAGCCGCTCCAAATTCTCACCGTGGCCCGGAACGCGGGAGTTCACCCGCTCGTAATAGGTATCGGGCACGTCCATGAAGCGGACGCCGTTCTCGCGGAGCCGCTCAACGGTGGCGTAGATGTCGTCCGTGGCCAGAGCAACGTGTTGAATGCCTTCGCCGTGATAAAGGTCGAGGTACTCCTGAATCTGCGACTTGGGATCGGAAGGCTCGTTGACGGGAATGCGGATCTTTCCGCAGGGGCTCGCCATCGCCCGTGATTTCAGCCCGGTCGCCTTGCCGTGGATGTCGAAATAGCGGATTTCCCTGAAACCGAAGACGCGCTCGTAAAAATCGGCCCATTCGTCCATGTGGCCCTTGCGCACGTTATGGGTCAAATGGTCGATGCGGGTCAGGCCGACCCCGAAAGGTTCCGCCGGCTCGTTTTCGATGGGAACGAAGTCGACATCGTAGATCGAATGCTCTCCATAACGGTCGACCAGATAAATCAGGCTCCGTCCGATTCCGCGGATGGCCGGGATATTGAGTTCCATGGGACCAGCCTCGCTGGCGGACGGCCTGGCGCCCAGTTCGAGCGCGCGCCGGAAGGCCCAGGCGGCATTTTCGACGCGAATCGCGAAGGCGCAAATCGAAGGCCCGTGCCGCTCCGCGAAGCGCTGGGCGAAACTCCCCGGTTCGTGATTAATGACGAAATTGATCTCTCCCTGCCGGTATAGAACCACATCCTTGGACCGGTGGCGGGCCACGGCCTTGAATCCCATCTGCTCGAAAAGTCTCGCCAAGGCTTGAGTGTCACGGGCGGTATATTCGATGAATTCGAATCCATCGGTCCTTATGGGGGGGACGTCGTCGCTTGTCATATTGGATACCCCAGTGGCGGATTTTTTTGAGTTCTTTGATTCCTATGACCTCGGTGGTCGCATAAAGATTCCCATGGCTCGACGAGTCAGGCGCAGCAAGAACGGTTGTCAATGAAAATGATAATGGATATCATTTGCGACAGGGTGGATGTGCCGTCCGCCGCCGCTGAACGACATGAGGAAAAAGTATGAGCCCAAGCAACCGAACCGAAACCGATCGCCCGCATCGTCGGGGTGATGCGGGGCCCTTTCATTCGAAGCGCAGAGTCACAAGTGCGGAGTTGTTGGGCTCCGGTCGTGAAATCGTGATCGAACATGGCGGAGACGAATACCGTCTGCGCCTAACCAGCAACGACAAGCTCATTCTGACGAAATAGTTTGTGTGTGTGAGACTCGTCCCGGGAGGGGAGAGCGTAGGTCGGCAATCCTTTGCCGACAAACCCGCAGGCCGGACTGTTGCTGTCGGCAAACGATTGCCGACCTACACATCGGGATCCCTTACCCCGAATCGGAAAATACCTTAGTGGAACGCGTCGGAGGTTCCGACACACTCTCGTAGCCAGCCACCCGGCCTCACGGCATAGGTAGCCAGCCAGACAGTTTGGTTTAGTTACGCTTCTGTTGGTGAGGCAGCATCAT
>NZ_JBDIVO010000464.1:0-3006 GCF_039794385.1 Methylocaldum sp.
GCCGCCGTCCGCGTTCTTCCGGATGCTGATGTCGAGCGGCAGAGAACCGAGTAGCTCGACGCCGTATTTTTGGGCCATCTTGTCACCGCCGCCTTCGCCGAAGATCGGCTCGGCATGGCCGCAATTCGAACAAATATGAATGCTCATGTTTTCTACGATCCCCAAGACCGGCACCCCCACCTTTTCGAACATCTTTAGGCCTCTCTGGGCATCCAATAACGCAATGTCCTGAGGCGTGGTGACTATGATCGCGCCGGACACGGGAATCTGCTGCGCCAGCGTCAATTGAATATCGCCGGTACCGGGCGGCAAGTCGATGATCAGATAATCCAGGTTGTCCCACTTGGTGTCCTTGAGCAATTGTTGCAAGGCACCGGTCACCATGGGGCCGCGCCAGATCATCGGTGCGTCCTCCTCGATCAGATAACCGATGGACATGGATTGAACGCCGTAGGCGACCATCGGGATCAACCGGTTTCCGCCTTCGGTATCCGGGCGCCCGGAAATCCCCAGCATGAGCGGTTGGCTTGGTCCGTAAATGTCGGCATCCAGAATACCGACTCGCGCACCTTCCGCCGCTAATGCCAGCGCCAGATTCGCGGCGGTCGTCGATTTCCCGACACCGCCTTTGCCGGAAGCGACCGCGATGATGTTCTTGACGCCGGGCATCGGCTTTAGATTCTTCTGGACCGAGTGGGAAACGATCTCCGTAACGATTTCCACCGTCACCTCGGTCGCGCCGGTTTCCGCACGGAGCTTTTGTTCGATCAGACTCTTGAGTTCGGCGTGGAAACTGGCCGCCGGGTAACCCAGAGCCACTTTCACCCGAATCCGGGAATCGTCTATTTCGATTTTCTTGATCGACTTGGTCGATACCAAATCCCGGTCCAGATTGGGATCCACCAAGGTCTTAAGGGCATTCTCAACATCGGATTGAGTCAGCGGCATTCGAATCTCCGGCATCTCGGGCCAAATAAGGCGTTATTCTACACAATTGGCCGCGAAGCTTAACGGATCAAAGGCTTCTTCGACTGGCGACGCACCAGGTTCGGAGCCCCACTCTACGGCGTCCGCCGTGGCTATGCGCCTCTGAACGCTCGGCCGAAATGTGGGATAATTTTGCGACCCAAGAAAACATTGAATTTCGCCACATGACCACCCATCGAACGATCCTCGTCACCAGCGCCCTACCCTATGCCAACGGCCCCATTCACTTGGGCCATCTGGTCGAATACATACAAACCGACATCTGGGTGCGATTTCAGAAGATGCGCGGCAACACCTGCCATTATGTCTGCGCCGACGACACCCACGGCACGCCCATCATGCTTAGGGCCGAAAAGGAAGGCATCGCCCCGGAGGAGCTGATTCGACGGGTCCACGGCGAGCATCTCCGGGACTTTACCGGTTTTCACATCGAGTTCGACAACTATTACTCGACCCATTCGGAGGAAACCCGGCAACTGGCCGAAACGATCTACGCGAGGCTGAAAGAGCGTGGATTGATCGAGGCGCGCTCGATAGAGCAGTACTACGATCCGGTCAAGGAAATGTTTCTTCCGGACCGCTTCATCAAGGGCGAATGCCCAAAGTGCCATGCCAAGGACCAGTACGGCGATTCCTGCGAAGCCTGCGGCGCAACCTATTCGCCGACCGACCTGATCAACCCCTATTCCGCCGTCTCCGGCGCGGCTCCGGTGCGGAAGGAGTCGGTGCACTACTTCTTCAAGCTCGGGAAATGCGAGGAATTTCTCAAGACCTGGACCCGAGCCGGACATTTGCAGGATGAAGCCGCCAACAAAATGGCGGAATGGTTCGAGGCGGGGCTGTCCGACTGGGACATTTCCCGCGACGCCCCCTATTTCGGCTTCGAAATCCCCGACGCGCCGGGCAAATTCTTCTACGTCTGGCTGGACGCTCCCATCGGCTACATGGGCAGCTTCAAGAACCTGTGCGAAAGACTGAACCTCGATTTCGACCAATACTGGAACAAGGACTCGAACGCGGAGCTATACCACTTCATAGGCAAGGATATCCTCTATTTCCACGCCCTGTTCTGGCCGGCCATGCTGGAACACTCGGATTTCCGCACTCCCACCAAGATCTTCGCCCACGGCTTCTTGACCGTGAACGGCGAGAAAATGTCCAAATCCCGCGGCACTTTCATCACGGCGGAAAGTTATCTCCAGCAGGGCTTGAACCCCGAATGGCTGCGCTATTACTACGCCTGCAAGCTGAATGGGACGATGGAGGACATCGATCTCAACTTGGAAGATTTCGTGGCGAGGGTGAATAGTGATTTGGTTGGGAAGTACGTCAATATTGCCAGCCGGACAGCTGCATTTATCACTAATTCGTTTAATGGTCGCTTAGCAAATATCCCTGAACCAACCCATCAAAAACTTGAGCAATCTTTCGCCGCTATTACAAATCGTGAGTTCGAGCGGGACGATTTTTCGGAGAGTTATATTCGAAAGGTTTTCGAAGAGGAAGCAGAATGGCTCACTAGGCTCGGCAGTCCTGAGATTTTGCTTCGGGATTTTCAAGCCGCATCAAAGGAGTTGATCCGACTATATGATGCGCGGCTATTTAATCAAGCCTTGCGCCTAATTATGTTACTGGCAGACATTGCCAACAAATACGTTAGCGTTAAAGAACCTTGGAAACTCTCCAAGGCCGGCCCCAGCCAGGAATTACATCAAGTAAGCTCCGTCTGCATCAACATCTTTAGATTACTCTCCCTGTACCTAAAACCAGTGCTGCCTGGTTTGGTCTCAAACGTAGAGGCGTTTCTTAACATTCCACCACTTACATGGGAGGACGCGTTCACTCTCTTGCCGGAAGGGCACGTTATCAAGCCTTATCAACACCTAATGTCTCGCATCGACCCTAAACAAATCGAGTCACTCGTGGAAGCCAACAAACAGAACCTGCAAGCCGCTGCTCAGCCGGAACCTCATTCCCAGCAACGTCACGCCGAGCATCAGCAACACACGATTCAACCGA
>NZ_JBDIVO010000465.1:0-2996 GCF_039794385.1 Methylocaldum sp.
GGCGTCGGGAAAGGATTCCCGACCTACGGGGCGACACGGTTGTAGGTCGGCAATCCCTTGCCGACGAAGACGCTTATCGTTTATCCACCATTTCGGGGCTCACTTCGAAGCGGCCGATATTCCTGAAAACGGGCGCGGGGTTCACGCCGAAGGTATCGCGAAAGCTGTGGCTGAAATGCGTCGCGTCGGCGAAACCCGCGTCCAGCGCGGCGCGGGTCAGAGTGTCGCTGGCATGCAGCAGCTCCAAGGCCGACACCATCCGCTTCCACAGACGGAATCGACGGTAAGGCAGGCCGGTGCACTGGCGGAACAGATGAAGGAAGCGGGAGGGTGAAAGGTCGACCAGCTTCGCCAACTCCTCTTGCGAGAAATTCCGGTCCGGCTCGCGGCAAATTCGCTCGATGACCTGCCGAATGCGTTCATCCAACTCGATCGGCGGCTGATCGCGGGTATTCAGCAGCCGATCCAGGCGCTGTTCGACGGCGATACGGTTCGGGTCTTCCTCGTGGACCCAGCGAAAGCATTCGATCGTTTCCGCATCCTCGAAAAACCTTACTGTCGTTTCCGAATACGGAAAACGCTTCCGGAATCCTGTCGCGTCGGGGCCGTTTCGCTCCACGAACAGCTTTCCGTGCACGCCGCCGGCCATATCCAGGGCATGCCGAATCCCCGCGGGCACCACCGCGCAACGGCAACTCCGCCATTCGCCGTCTGCCAGCCTGATCCGAAACGGGCGATAGATGCCCACGTGCAGCACGTTGGCGCCATAGACGTGGGTTTCCAGATGCTGGATCGGACCGCAATAGAGTACCCGTCCGTGTCCCATGTAAAGCTGCGAAGTCCCGGGATAAAGCGCGCGCATAGCCAGTTTATGCAAGTCCTGTCGGCGAGACGTGAGTACAATCCCGAGCGCCGGCCATAGGCGGAGACGGTCTGGCGGCTCGGCAATCCATAGTGATACGCCGTCCATCATAATGAACCGGAACCGGCGTTTTCCAGAACTTTTCCGGGAGGATTTCCATGAACGACACATTGACACGCACGGAATTTCAATCGCGTTTCGAGGCTTTGCTGAGCCAGCTCTCAAAGGACAATATGATCGATTACGCCTTCATCGATATTCCCTCGGATCGAAAACCCTGGCTGGATACCGGCATCGACTTGTCCGCGGGCGAGCGGGTGACCACCTTTGCCGTGGGCAAGACCTGCCTCAAGGGCACCGATCTCTGGTTCGGCGCCGATTTCCAGCTATGGTGCCGAATCGGTCCGGACGGCGAAATCTTCCGCGGCACCCGAGCGAGCAATACCTTCGCCGTAGAAAAGCCGGATCGGCTGTATCTCGCCAGCTATTTTCCCGGCGAATGGGCCACCCGAACCGGCGAGTTGGCGACGCCGGACGAAGTCTACGAGCAGGCGAGCGGTTGCCTGGCGGCCTTGATCGTACGCTGGCGGGTCGAACCGATCGAAGGGCTGAAAAGGCTGGCGGCGCTCGGCGACGTGGACGGCCTAGTCGCGTCCGAAATCGACCGTTTGACCGATCCGGTCGTCCCGCCGCCAGGTTGGAACTATCTGTGGTTCGTGGGGCCTGCGGAAATCTACCGATCCTGCCGGACTCCGGAAAAGGAACCGGCCATCTGCTGCCACACCCATCGCGATGTGGGTTTGTTGCAGAAGGACGTTTCCCTGCCATTCGAGCCGAACACGCGCTTGCGCTGGGCCTGGCGCATGGATCGCCTGCCCTCGGAGGTGCGCGAGGACACGCTCGCGACCCACGATTACATGAGCATCGCCGTGGAATTCGACAACGGCCAGGACATCACCTATTACTGGAGCGCCGAGCTGCCCGTGGGCACCGCCTACCGCTGCCCGATTCCCACCTGGACCGCGCGCGAAACCCATGTGGCGATCCGTTCCGGCCGCGAGGGTCTGGGCGATTGGTTCAACGAGGAGCGCGATGTCCACCGCGATTACCTGGACTTCATCGGCGGCCCGCCGCCGGCTCGCATCGTGCGGGTGTGGCTGATCGCAGTGAGCTTCTTTCAGGGGCGGGAAGGAGAATGCCGGTATTCCGGCATCGAGTTCGTGACGAGGGAAGGGGTGACGTCGATACAATAAGCCCGGCTGCGTCGTGGCGGCTTAACGCAACGGCGTTATCGTTGACGGGACCAATCCATGCATTTCGATTTACGCGATCTCGAACTGTTTGTCGCCGTGGCCGAGGCCGGCAGCATTGCCAAGGCGGCCGAGCACTGTCATACGGTCGCTTCGGCCGTCAGCAAGCGGCTGTCGGATCTCGAAGCGGGGTACGGTACGGCGCTGCTGGTGCGGAGCAGCAAGGGCGTCGCGCCGACGCCGGCCGGCCTTGCATTGCTCGTACGCGCCCGCGCCGTCCTGCATCAGGCCGGGCAACTGGACCGGGAGCTGCGCGGCTATTCGGCGGGAGTTCGAGGGCAGGTGCGGGTATTCGCCAACATCTCGGCCATCGTGGAATTCCTGCCTTCGGCGCTCGCCTCGTTTCTGTCGGCCCATCCGGAGATTCAGGTACACCTGGAAGAGCACGTGAGCGGCGTCGTCGTCCGGGCCGTAGCCGACAATCTTGCCGATTTGGGCATCGTGAGCGAGATAGCCGCCGAGGACGGGCTCATGATGATTCCGTTCCGCGAAGACGAACTGGTCCTGATCGTTCAGCCGGACCATCCGCTGGCTTCGCGCGAGCGCGTCGATTTTTGCGAGACGCTGGACTCGGATTTCGTCGGGCTCCACAGCGACAGCTCGCTGCACTACCGGCTACTCCGCGCCGCCGCCGATGCGGGCCGGCCGCTCAATCTCAAGATACGGGTTACCAGCTTCGACGCCGTCTGCGCCATGGTGGCGGCGGGGCTCGGCATCGGCGTGGTGCCGCGGGCCGCCACGACGCCTTATACCGCATCGCTGGGACTGGTGCCGGTCGTTTTGAACGATGACTGGGCAAAGCGCCGGCTTCATCTCTGCGTCCG
>NZ_JBDIVO010000466.1:0-2988 GCF_039794385.1 Methylocaldum sp.
ACGTCTACACCCACGGCGAACTGCTGCCGGCCCATGCTTATCCCAAGCTGCGCGCTTATCCTCATCTGGTCGGCAATTACGGTGGGGCCTGGCAGGACCAAACCCGCGAATTCGCCGAATTCCCGGGCGCGATCCTGATGACGTCCAATTGCCTGGTCGAACCCCATCCCCGCTACCGGCAACGCATCTTTACCGCGGGACCCGTGGGTTGGCCCGGCGTACGCCATATCGCCAACGGCGACTTCTCGCCGGTCATTCAAGCGGCACTGGCCTTCCCCGGTTTCCAGGAAGATGCCCCGGAACAAACCATTACCGTGGGATTCGCCCGCAACACGGTGCTAGGCGTCGCCGACAAAGTCGTGGATGCCGTCAAGACCGGCGCCATCCGCCACTTCTTCCTGATCGGCGGATGCGACGGCGCAGTGCCGGGACGCAATTACTACACCGATCTGGCGGACCGCGTACCCGAGGACAGCGTCATTCTCACCTTGGGCTGCGGCAAGTACCGCTTCAACCGGCACGAATTCGGCGCTATCGGCGGCATTCCGCGCCTCCTGGACATCGGTCAGTGCAATGACGCCTATTCCGCCATTCAAATCGCGAGTGCCCTGGCCGGAGCGTTCAACTGCGGCGTGAACGATTTGCCGCTGTCCCTCATGGTGTCCTGGTTCGAACAAAAAGCCGTGGCAGTGCTGCTGACCCTGCTTTCGCTCGGCATTCGGGGCATCCGACTCGGACCGACCCTGCCCGCATTTCTGACGCCTGCGCTCCTGGAGCAGCTATCGGCACGCTTCGACCTGAAACCGATCACTACTGCCGAAGCGGACATCGAGGCAGCGCTTCACCGGGCAGCCTGAACGTTTGAAGAAAGGGCTTATTCCATTCAGCATTCGAATGGACATTAATCGTAGGATGGGTAGAGCGAAGCGAAACCCATCGATGGTGGGTTAGCCCCTCGGCTCCGCGTAACCCACCGATTCGAGGTCGCTCGGTGGGTTACGCCCTCACGGCCTAACCCACCCTACAGCCCGCTCCCATCGATTTGCTCTCAGGGCGATCACGACTTTCCATTGGAGAACCCATGACCAACCACGTCATAACGCTCACCACCCGCGACGGGCAGCAGGTTCGTTTCACCTGCGAAACCGAACAGAATCTTCTCGCCGCCGCCGAGGAGGAAGGCATCGTACTTCCATCCTTGTGCCGGGACGGCGGCTGCGGCGCCTGTCTCTGTACCCGCGTCGACGGCGATTACCATCTGGACAGCTATAATCCGCAGGCGCTGCCCCCGGACGCCGCGGCTCGCGGCGACCTGCTGCTGTGCCGGGCCCATCCGCAAAGCGACCTTTCGCTCGAAGCGCCTTACGATTTCGACCGCATCCGCTTCGAAGCGCTGGCGAGCCGCCCCGCCGAAATCGTCGAGTTGGCGCCCATTGCCGAAAACACCGTACGCCTGCTGCTCCGGCTGCAGCCGGACAGCAGCGGCGGACAGGCCGCGGAATTCGAACCGGGGCAGTACATGAGTCTGGAAATTCCCGATTCCGGCATCAGCCGCGCCTACTCCATCGCCAATACATCCAACTGGACCGGAGAGCTGGAGTTTCTGATCCGGCTGCAGCCGGGCGGAACATTCTCCACCTATCTGGAGCGGGAGGCGAAGACCGGCCAGCGCATCGACGTGCGCGGCCCCAGCGGCCATTTCGTGCTGCAGGCGCAGAGCCTACGGCCTCGCTATTTCGTCGGGGGCGGCACCGGCTTGGCGCCTTTGCTGTCCATGCTGCGCCATATGGCCGAGTTGCAAGAACCGCAACCGGCGCGGCTCTATTTCGGCGTCAATCGCGAAGCCGAATTGTTCTGCCTGGACACGCTTCGGGAACTCACCGAGGCTCTGCCTCGGCTTAAAATCGAGCTTTGCGTGTGGCATCCGGAGCCGTCATGGGCCGGATTTCGCGGCACCCCGGTCGATGCGTTACGGCGCGACCTCGAACAAGGCGGACCGGCGCCGGATCTTTATCTGTGCGGTCCGCCCGCGCTAATCGATGCTGCGGCGGAGACGGCGCGTGCTTTCGGAATCTCCGATGAACACATCTTCAGCGAGAGGTTCTTGCCTTCGAACTGAAGAGCCGGCCCACTCGCGGAATCGACCTTCCCATCGTTCGCGCGAGGCGATATCGATTACTCACTCCCCCAGGCCTAATCGAACGACTGAGCAATGAATCATCAACGGGCCGATCTACCGCTATGCGCCTTCGCCCGCCGCAATAAGATGCCTTCCCTGACCAGTGCGGTTTCGAAGTCCGGGAAATCGCGAGCAGACCCGCCGGCCCTCGCCCAAAGCGCCTGCAATCGCGCTGCCGCGAAGCGGCTCTCGCATTCCCCCTCCGGCAGAAAACCCAGCGCCTTGGCGGCATCTACAGCGAGATCGGATAGAGCCGGTGCCGCCTTGGCCCAGACTCCGCGCAGTTCGCGCAAGAAGATATTGACCGTCGTGGGTCCGATACCCTTCGCCAGAGCGATCAACCTTCGTTCGAGATCCTCCGCGGATTCCGCTTTCGCATGCAGCCTGTTGAGACTTCCCTGATAGTCGTCCAGCAAGGACCGCGACAGGTTTAGGAGCTTGGTGGCGGTCTTAAAGTCATAACGGGTATACCCGCCCGTATCCAATACCGCCACCAATCCGTTCCAGCCGCATTCGATAATGGCTTCGGGAGTCGTCAGCTTCCTCTCCGCGAAAGCCCGGTAAGTGCGCGCCGCCAGCCGTTCGGAAATGCGCGCTCCGAACAAAACGGCCGCAAGAAGCCATCTGAAAAGTTCGCCGTCATCCAGCCCGGCGACATCGATACCCAGTTCGGCGGAAAAGCGGCCGCGGCGAGCGGCAACCAAATCGGCGGGCGACAAATGCTCGGTTTCCGTTTGAGCCAATTCGGTCATGCCTCACCACCTCAGGATGCGCCATTTGCACAATCCAGCAGCGCCAGATACAAGCCT
>NZ_JBDIVO010000467.1:0-2979 GCF_039794385.1 Methylocaldum sp.
CACAAACCAAAGAGAAAGAGGAAGTCGCCGAGCGGTCCGGCTGGTTTTCGTTTTTCGACGCCGTTCCGATCGGAGCGGTCAAACTGGGAGCCGACGTCATGACGCCTCACTGCGGCGACTGGTACGGGGAGGGCGATGACATCCGCGCGATCAATGACGAACCCGATCCGGACGTGGTTCCGGCCGATTGGCACAGTCCGGTGCCGGTCCCTTTCCTGGTGGTGAAACAGGCTTCCTTTCTGTTCGGCGTGGCGGTACGGGAAGGCTTGCCGGATCGCGATCTCGAAGACGCGAAGTCGGCGCTGCCGCAAGTCATGGAAATATTGAAGGACGCCCTGCAATGGGCCGGCGCCGGTGCGAAGACGGCGGTGGGCTACGGACGGATGGAGCCTGACGAAGAAGCGTACGAATCGCTGAAGAAAGAGATGGACGACGCTGTCGATGCGGAACGAAAAGCGCGGGCGGCTGCGGAGGCCGAGCGGCGGGAAGCGGAGGAAGCGGCCGGGGAATCCCGAGCGATCGCTGCTTTGAGCCCCCTGGATCCGGAACTCGAGAGCAAGGTTGCCCGCGTGATCGCGACTTGGCCCGAAAAGGGGCTTCCCGCTTGGCAGAAGCTGCACCAATCCCTGTTTGCTGCGTCCCCGAGTTGGGCGGACGCCGAAAAACCGAAAGTTGCCGCAAGAGTGCGGGCGATGATGGAAACGGCAGGTACGTGGGTGCCGGACGAAAATAGCAAAAAGGGTCACAGGGCGCGGCAAATACAGGCACTGCTGGAGCAGCACGACCGGCAGACCTGATCGGCAGAATTCGCGCTGAGCCGGTCAGTCCTGTCTGGGCCATCAGTCAGACGAGAACAACGAGGAGAAAAGCAAACCATGAACCACACCATGCTTCGCGAACTATTCCGTTTCTCTTTCAGCAATCGTCGAATGTACTTCACTGCCGCGATGCTTCTTTTGGCTATCATCGTGCTCGACTTTGCATTGGGCGGCAAGCTGCTCACAGAGGAGGATTCTTTCTGGAACGGCTTTCTTGATCCGGTGGTCGGTCTGGGCACCTTGTTTACCGCCTTCGCCGTATGGTGGGGAGAAATGAGCCAGGATTGGCGCGACAATCTGCCGAAGCGGCTGACCGTGGATTTTCTATTTAACAGGCGTCGCGTGATGCGCTGCGAAAACGCCTATCTCGCCGGCGAATCGGATATCCGTGCGCTGAGTATGCAGATCGGTGCCCAGATGGTTAAAGCACAGCTGGACTTCAAGGCGGCGTTCGTGAAATCACACGGAGGCGAAATTCGGAAGTCCGAGGACGGGGGGTTCGAATTGCATTACAGGGCGACGTTCGAACTCACCAAACTGCCGGAAAAGCTGGAGAAAATGTCAACCGGGCAATATCTCTCGTGGTGTCCTCCGTTTGATGAAGTTGAAGTGAAGCTTATCGAGGAGCAAGAGGAGGACGCACCTATATCGACGGCTTCCATGGGTCGGTAGGTACGGAGTCGCTATTCATGAACCGAATCGCCCACCTCCTCGAACAACGGGGCGCGAGTCTCGATCCGGGTGAACCGTGTCCGCCCCACTGGGCGAATCTGGCGCGGATGCTCGCAAGCCGTTACCCCGTTTTCGACGGCATCCGTCCACGCCTGGGGTACACGGAACCTTTCGCCGCCGAATCGCCGCAGGAACGGCAGCTGTGCGAAACGCTGGCGCAATCGGGCTTTTTGACGAGGGAGCGGCAATCGTACTACCGCCGCTCCGATGACAGCCGGAAAGTCCGCTTTCTCACCGGCGGCTGGCTGGAGCATCTCGCGGCGCTGGCGCTGGAGGAGGCGGGAGCGGAAGCGGCCTTGCCTTCTACCGTACTGTACTGGAAGGTGGACGAGTACGACGGCAAGAACGAGGTGGATGTCATCGCCCGCCGGGGGAATCGGCTGATCTTCGTCTCCTGCAAGTGCCTGAGGGCTGCGTTCGATGATTCTCAGAACGGGGCTGCCCGGCTTCGAACCAAGCTGATGCAATACGTGCTCGAGGCGGACGACCTCGCCGACCACTTCGGCCGGCCGGGAGATGCCGTCGTACTGGTGGTCACGACCGATCTCATCGACGAGATCAACGGCGACCGCAGCCGTTATCCGGCCCTTTTCGGTAAGGCAAGGGCCTTGGACGTGGAGCTGATCAGCCTGGAACACCTTTCGTGGGGACGTCTTCTCGCCCGCATGAAGGCCCTGTTGGGAGAACGTTCGTGACGGTGTTGGGGCTGAAATCTTTCCCGGTGACGGGAATGGCGCGTGGTCCGGATTATGGCGGCATTCCGGCCTGCTGGACCTGCCGCCATTCATGGTTTTCCCGAAAAGACAACTGATCGCCTATGGCTGAAGATACACGGGAAACGGGAGCTAGAGTTAAACGCGGCAACGTCGCCAGCGATTCCCGTCATTCCGGCTCAATACGGTCGGGTTCTCCCATTCTGTCTTTATCGTCCGAGACTCCCGCGGCTCAATTCGCTGTCGGCAAATCGGCACAAGAGGGAGAGCGGACTCAAGATGACGTGACTTCCTTTGCCAGCGGCAACCGACTGCCGCTGGAAAGCCTGCTTCCATTGCGGGCGGCGGTGGTCACCCTACGGTTCACGGCGCAGGCGAATCTCGCTACGTTCCACGCCCCGGCGCTCACCGGTTTCCTGCGGACGCTGTTGCAGGAAGCCGCCGACTATGATCTTCACCTCACCGTGGATGCGCCGGAATCCGGGAGGACCGCCTACCGGGCCGGCGACCGCTACCGTTTCGCTCTCTACGGCTCCTCCGGCGGCGAGAATCTGCTGGGGCAGGCGCTGCAAAACCTTGCCAAGCTTCCCGTGAGCGCCCGGCGCAGCGACCCGGCCATGCCGTTTCGGGACAATCTCGTTTTCGAGGAAGCGCGGGACCTCTTTACCGGACGACAGGCCATTTCCGTGGACCAACTCACGCCTTATTCGGAATCC
>NZ_JBDIVO010000468.1:0-2962 GCF_039794385.1 Methylocaldum sp.
TACCCGTCCTCGGCTCCGATTCATGCCGCGCTTACTTTAAGGCAGAAAAAACGAACACGCGCCTCCGTGTCCCGGAATACTTCGGGCAATGCCGTTAAGTTAAGCACGTCACCCCGGCATTCCCTGCCGGGGTGACGTGCTTAACGGGAAAATTACGCGATTTTTGCCTGATCGACGTCCACCTGACTTGTTTTCTGCACCAGAGCAACGGGATTACGCGCGTTCACGATTCGTAGCAGACTTACCGATACCGAAATGATGATCAATAATTATGCGGAGCCATTTCTAGCAACCGGCTCCGGATATTTTCCACGCCCTACCGACGGCATTATGCCTGCAAAATCAACTAATCACGAAAAATAAGCCATGCCTGTATTAGTTCATGATTTATTGGCAAGAACCGCAGAGATAACACCTTCCAACCCTGCAATCCGCCACAAGGAGGCGAGCCTCACGTTCAGTGAGCTATCCGTCTCGGTATCGAAGCAGGCTCACGCATTATCGGCAGTCGGCCTTTTACGCCAGCAGCGCGTCGCGGTCTATCTGCCCAAGCAAGTCGAAACGGTTGTCAGCTATTTGGCCGTCTCGCAGGCCGGCGGAGTATTCGTACCCGTTAATCCCGTGCTTAAGGCCGAGCAGGTCGCCTATATTCTTCAGGACTGCAATGTCAGGGTTCTGATCACGTCTCAAAGCCGCCTCAACGGCTTGATGGGCGTACTCGCAGCGTGCACCGATCTGCACACGGTCATCGCCACCGATTCGACCGAAGAACTGCCCGCGATCGCCGGGGTTCGGGTCTTAAGCTGGGCGGATTTGTCACGACTGGCACCATCCGCCGCAAAGCCGGCCAACCCGGTCATCATCGATACGGATATGGCCGCCATCTTGTATACCTCCGGCAGTACCGGCAAACCCAAAGGGGTCGTGCTTTCCCATCGGAATATCGTTACCGGCGCCAAGAGCGTCGCTCAGTATTTGGAGATCGTCCCCGAGGACCGCATCCTCGCCGTTCTGCCCTTCAGCTTCGATTACGGGCTGAACCAACTGACGACGGCCCTGCTCAAAGGCGCCTGCTGTGTGTTGATGGATTACCTCTTGCCCAAGGATGTCGTCAATGCCCTAACGCGTTATCGCATTACCGGACTCGCGGCCGTTCCGCCGCTGTGGGCGCAGTTGGCTCAACTCCAATGGCCGGCAAGCATCGACGAACATCTGCGCTACATGACCAACTCCGGCGGAAAAATGCCGAAGGCGACGTTGGAGCGCATCCGGGATAACGCGCCTAGCGCCAGATTCTTTCTGATGTACGGTCTGACCGAGGCGTTCCGGTCCACTTATCTTCCGCCCGATCAAATCGATCTCCGGCCGGACTCGATGGGAAAGGCCATTCCGAACGCCGAAATCGTCGTCGTACGCGAGGACGGCACGCCCTGCGCGCCGCACGAGCCCGGAGAATTGGTTCACAGGGGATCTCTCGTCGCTTTGGGCTATTGGAACGATCCCGAAAAAACCGCCGAACGTTTCCGACCCGCGCCAGGCCGCCCTCATGAATTACCGATACCGGAAATTGCCGTGTGGTCCGGCGATACCGTGACCATGGACGAAGAAGGCTATCTTTATTTCGTCGGGCGCAAGGACGATATGATCAAGACCTCGGGCTACCGGGTCAGCCCGACCGAAGTCGAGGAGGTCATTTATTCGACCGGGCTGGTCTCGGAAGCCGCCGTGGTCGGCGTACCCCACCCCATCTTGGGCCAAGCGATCGTTGCGGTCATCTCCACCAGCCAGGCCGAAGCGCCGAGCGATAACTTGATCGAGGTTTGTCGCCAGCGGTTGCCGAACTTCATGGTACCGGCGTCGATTCAGCTTCTGCACAGCTTGCCGCGGAATCCGAACGGCAAAATCGATCGAAAACAACTCGCGGCGCAATTCGCCCACCTCTACGAAGAAGGTGCCCATGAATAAGGAACCTCCCCGTCACGCCGCTCTGACCCAGTTTCCGGTCGAAGATGATTGTCTGATCGTCGGCGGCATGAAATTGACCCGGCTGGCCGAGCGCGTCGGACGAACGCCGTTTTACGTCTACGACCGACGGCTCATCACGGAGCGCGTCGAACACCTCCGTAGGCACCTCCCCAAGGAAATCCACCTGCACTATGCGATCAAGGCCAACCCTATGCCGGCGGTCGTCCAGCACCTGGCGGGATTAGTGGATGGCCTCGATGTGGCTTCCGCAGGCGAAATGAAAGTCGCGCTCGACACCCCCATGCCTCCCGAGCACATCAGCATGGCCGGTCCCGGCAAGCGCGCCGAAGAACTATCGTGTGCGATCGCGGCAGGAATCTTGATCAACGTCGAATCCGCTCACGAACTAGATGTCATCGCCCGACAATCGGAGCGCCTGGGGTATCCGGCAAGAGTCGCGATTCGCATCAACCCGGCGTTCGAGCTCAAATCCTCGGGCATGAAAATGGGCGGGGGCCCTAAGCAGTTCGGAGTCGACGAGGAACTGGTGCCCGAACTGTTGCGGCGTGTGGGCGAATATGAACTGAATTTCCAGGGCTTCCATATTTTCAGCGGCTCCCAAAATTTGCGGGCGGAAGCGATTATCGAAGCCCAGCAGAAAAGTATCGAGCTTGCCCTGCGTTTGGCGGATCACTGCCCTTCGCCGATTCGCCTTTTGAACATCGGCGGCGGCTTCGGCATTCCGTATTTCCCGGGCGAGCAGCCTCTCGATATCCGTCCGATCGGCGAGCAACTGACGGAACGTCTCGAGGAAATTCGGCCGCATCTTCCGAATGCTACGGTCGTCATCGAACTGGGCCGTTATATCGTCGGCGAAGCCGGTTTGTACGTTTGCCGAGTGGTTGATCGAAAAATGTCCCGCGGCAAACGGAAGGAGAAACCGTTGGAACCCCGGTCACGGTTAGGGATCTGTTATCCCGCCTTCTGCTGAAAAAAA
>NZ_JBDIVO010000469.1:0-2917 GCF_039794385.1 Methylocaldum sp.
ACAGCTCATCCGGAATGCGCCAGCCATCATCTTTCGTCACCAGTCCCATAAGAGCCCCTCTTGACTCGAAATTTCGGCATTAGAGGTCGCTCATCACGCTTTTGTTCCTACTGGGATAGGCTCTTAGTTGCCGGCTATTCGATTATTCGCCGAAGGATAGCTCGACTGGCGCGAGCGCAGGCGAAAGCCCGTTCCCAAGGTTGCCATCGGGCAGATCATCGAGCGGGGCGCCGGTCCGATTACGTCGCCATTCCGGTAGGCGCAGGGCGCGTCTCGGCATTCAACGCGCTCCGGTGATCGTGACGGTTTTCTGCGTCCGGCACGTGTCGCGGATGTTCTGGCACCGGGTAAAGGCGTGGGTGTTCCGGTCGAAGCAAACGATGACCTCGTCTAGGGTCTTGGCGCTGCTTCTTTGGCCGTTCGCGCCGCAGGACAGCACGATTTCGTCGTCATCGAGCCCTGGATTCTTTTCCATGAACAGCCGCTCGATCTCCTCCGCTTCGGCGGTTTCGGCGAGGCCGGGCAAATTCAGTTTTCGGTAAAGCGCTTCGGTCAGCTCGAAATAGCCGCTGCGGGACAGCGCGGTGCAGGTTCCGTGGGCCCTCCATTCGTGACGGATCAGATAGTCCGACGGCATGAAGGCGTGAATCCTGCGTTTATCGACCCGATCCGGGCGTCCGCCGTTTCGGCATTCGCGCGGAGCATCGTTTTCACACTGAGGCCAAAGCCCATGGACAATAAATCGACGGTTTTCCCGGCACTGCGGCTCGTGCCGGAGGCCGGGATGGGAACGGCAGAATTCCGGCGACCAGGACAGGGCCAGGGCGTAATACTTGAATTTGCCGGCCACATTATCACTGCACGCGTATTCGTCTTCCGCGCTCCAGTCCGCATATGCCGGAAGAGCTGAAAAGGCCAGTGCGAATAAGACGATTCTCTTCAGGATGTTCACGGTCTGCCCCCAAGAAGCGGTGTGGCTGAAGCGACCGTTTGTGACGGGTTTAGGATCACGGTTTTCTTATGCGTTTTCGAGATGAATAGCTCGTGTCTTTTCGGGATTATCCTAGAAACGGCCGTTGGACGTGCTCGAGTGTGCGGCGGGCAGGTCGGCTGGCAAGCCTGTCCTGAGCCCCGTCGAAGGGGCGCGACGCCGCCGCGGGGTGGTCTCCCGCAAGAAGGAGCAACGCCGCCAGGTGGCCGGCCCGCCGTGCAATCGGGTGCGTAGCGGCTTCACCCAAGCGGTGAAATCGGTACAAGGTCGGACACTTACGATTCATTGGACTTCTCTAATGCATCGAAGCGGTCAACTGCCGTTTCTAGGATTATTGTACTCGGGCATCTCTGCGGAATGCTCATGCGTCTCGGCGGCAAAATGTGAAGGCGGAATTTACCGGCGATTCGAGTTCAGGTCACCGGCAAATCTCGTTATCTCGGCTGTAGAACGAGTATCTTCGCAAACGATCGAAGGTTCACCACTTCTTCCAGCATCATCCCGCACCGGTCGAACAGACTCCGCCATTCATCGAGAGTCCTCTCTCTTCCTCGGGTGGCCATGAACATTTGCATGTCGAGAGCAGCGCCGGCAAGGTCGGCCCGCGATTCGGCCATGACCAGCTCCATCAGGGCGATGCGGGCGCCCGTTCCGGTGCAAGCGCCGGCAAGATTGGTGAGAGCTTTGGCGCAGGTCTCGTCGTCGAAGCCGTGCAGTACGGCGCTGAGCAGGTAGATGTCCTTGTCGCTCGTCGCCGTCGGGACCGCTTCGAGTAAATCGCCGGCCTGAAAGCTCAGGCGGGCGAGCAGCTCCGGAGCTTCGCGTCCAATCCAATATCGTTCGGCATCCCGGATAACCTGAGCGCGATCGACCACCACGGCTTTCAGATGCGGATGCCGTTTCAGAATGGCAAGGGACTTACTGCCCCTCGATCCGCCGACATCAATCACGCGCTCGAAACGTCCCCAATCGAAGTCGCGGGCGAAGCTGTCTCCGGTCAAGGCTTCAACGCTGTCCATCGCCCGCGAGAACAGTGCGTCGAATTCGGGGTGGCTGTCCATATAAGCAAACAGGTCCTGCCCATGAGCGAGCCCGAAAGGAACTTCCCCTCTCTTGACGCCGTTTTCCAATTGTTCATACCAGGGGCGGCTCATCTCCTCCGAGTTGTGCATCAGAATCATCGCGCGCACGCTTTTCGGGTGGTCCTTCCGCAGATAGGCGGAAACGCGGTTATTACCGAACACACGTGGCGACACTTCCTGGAAAACACCGATGGCAGCGAGCATCCGAAGCAGCCGGTGGACGCCATCGGGCTGCGCGGAGACCTGCGCGGCGATCTTTTCGGCCGTGAGCTGTTGGTCTCCCAGCACCGTCGCGATGTCGAGTCGGGCGGCGACGTAAAGCGCCCGCGATTGCCAGAAAGCCGAGCCGATCTGCATTAGGCGAAACGGCGGCGGCGTCAGCTTGTCCGGGATGGTCTGGAGCCAGCCGGCGAATTTCATCAATCGGGAAAACAGCCGAACGGCTCCGGTAGCTTTTTGTAATGGCATCGCGGCTCCAGCTATTCGTGCGGGGCCGGTGCCAGGCCCCCTGTAAAGAGTCGGCCGTTGAACTCGGCCAGGTTTTCGATGAACGCTGCATCCATCGCATGCCCCATCTGTTCCTCGAAGATGTCTTTCAGCAGCATCGGCATCATGGCCAGGCTGACGAATGTCATTCTCAGGATGTCGGGGTCTACCGATGGGGCGATCTGTCCATGGCTTTTCAAGTCGGCCACGGTCCGCGCGCCGCGTGTGCGTCCCCGTTCCAGCAATTGCTGAATGAAGCGTCGGCCCGGGCCTTGGTTCAGCGCCAGCACTTTCAGGATCAGCCTGGGAAATTCCGGCCGTTTGGACATCGTGTCGTAGTAGAGACGGAGGAAATCCG
>NZ_JBDIVO010000470.1:0-2916 GCF_039794385.1 Methylocaldum sp.
CGCTCAACCGAAACGGCGCGGCCGGATGGCGAGTCGGTGACGATCTCTGGATGGTCAGCAAGCGCACCGTCGACGCCATACGTTTGCATCTCGTGCAATCCGGACACACCGGCATTCCGACCCAGAACGACCGTATCTTCGATGTCTTGCAGGAACACAGTGTTCTGGTGACCTGCAACGATCGCGCGATCTGGCTTGCCGTGGTCAACGGCGATGGTTGGGCGCATGAGCTGACACTGATTCGAATTCCGGTTTCCCGGCTTTGGCCGAATCGGGATCGCTGGCCCGACGAATTCCAGGGTACCGTCACGCCGGTTTCCCCGCGTCGATGCGAGGCGCCGGTGCAGGTGGATAAAACACCGGAAGGCACGGTTTCGGACAAGCCTCGATCCACTCCAGCACCGGATATCCCGGAATCCGTGACTGCCCAGATGAATGCCGGCACCAACTCACCCGGCTATTCGGCCGATCATCAGAACTATGAGGTAAAGTTACCTTTGTCTTTCGCTTCTCCCGATGATCTCGGCGAAGCCTTCCTATCCTGGCTGGTTGCGGGAATTGCCAGCAAAAAGCTGGATTACAACAATCCGGGCACCCGGATTCATGTCGTACCGGAAGGCGTGTTGCTGGTCAGCCCCGGTTTATTTCAGGATTTCGCCAAAGAGCCCGATGCATCCGATGGCTCCTGGGACAAAGTGCAGAAGCGTTTCCTGAAGCTGGGCTTGCACGAACGGACCGCGAACGGCATGAACGTCCACCGCTATATCGTGACCGGACAGAACCGTTCGACGGCGATCAACGGGATTCTGGTGAGGGACGTGGGACGAATCTTCAGGACCACCAATCCCCAGCCGAACCCGCATTTACGGCGAGCGTCTTAATGAATCTACTGTTTGGATTGAATGATCCGCGGTCGATTTGCGCTGATCAGTTCGTCGGACATCCTCGCCGAGTTTTTCCGCCTGGAGGAACGTCATATCACCGATCTTCTCCGGCTCTTCCTCCTGCACGCGGGGGCGGAGCAGGAAGTACACGTTGCCCTCGTCGAGTACGGTCGACTTGCACCCCTGTCATAAGCCCCTCCGGAATTTGATATATCGCAACTCATTGGGCCGGATGATAGGGCCGGTGTTGCTAGTAGGTCCGCAAACGAAATCGTACCGCTTCAAGCCGGTCTAATATTGTACCGACCGAATTCGGCCTATCTCGAACGCAACGATGATGCCTACTCTGGTTCTGGTGGCGCTCACCGTGTTCTTCTTGGCCGGCTGCGATTCCCTTCCGCGCGACAGTGCCGGGGCGCTAAACCGCGTGCGCGGTGGCGAATTGCGTGTCGGCGTGGCGGACAACCCACCCTGGGTACGCTTCGAGGGCGGCCGCGTCATGGGACTCGAACCCGAGCTGATCGAGGCTTGGGCGAAAGGCCTCGGTGCCCCCGTGACCTGGCGGAGCGGCGCAGAAGCGGAACTCATTGAAGCGCTGCATCGCCGAGAGATCGATGTACTGGCGGCGGGGCTCGACAGCAAGACGCCTTACAAATCCAAGCTCGGTCTTACGCAGCCTTACATTGAGATCGAGGATCGATACGGAACCGAGAAGAAACACGTGCTCGCCGTGACGCCGGGCGAGAGCGCGCTGCTTTTTTCGCTGGACCGATTCCTTGCCGCCCAGGACAAAGCCATGTTGCGACGCCGTGCTCAGCAGGAGAACGCGCAGCCATGAGGCCCCTCGATGCATTTGACCTGCCGCCCGAAAAAGAACGCGACCTAAAAAAGGCGCGGCGGTTGGAAACGTGGACATTGATCTATATCGCCTCGTCCACGACCTTTCTCGGTCTCACCATGGGCACCTCGCAAGCCATGCGGACGAGCTTCTTTGAAGACGCGTTTTCATCGGTGCCGGCGATCGCCTTTCTCGTCTGCACGCGCATCGCGCGCCGCAGAGCGAACGAGGATTTCCCTTACGGTTACCATGGCGTCGTCTCGATCGGCTATCTCACCGCCTCGCTCTCGCTCGTCGGTCTGGGCGGGTTTTTGCTGGTTGAAGCCGTGACCAAGCTGATCGCTGTCGAACGCACGACGATCGGTGGGATGACGCTTTTCGGCCATACGCTCTGGGCCGGCTGGCCTATGCTCGCGGCAATCGCTTACACGGCGATACCGAGCGTCTTTTTCGGTCGCGCGAAACTCAAGCTCGCACCCCAAATCCATGACAAAATCCTTTACGCCGACGCGAAGATGATGAAGGCCGACTGGATGGCGGAGACGGCGACGGCCGTCGGCGTGCTCGGTGTCGGCCTCGGTCTGTGGTGGCTCGATCCGGTGGCAGCCGCGCTGGTTTCCGCCGATATTCTCAAGGACGGCGTGGTCAACGTGTACGTGGCCGTGCACGACCTCATGGAGCGCCGCCCGATGAAAACCGATCGCTCGGGTCCCGAACCGCTCCCCGATGAGTTGCGCGCATGCATCGAAAGGCTCGACTGGGTCGCCGGCGCCACGGTCAGGCTGCGCGAAGTCGGGCACGTATTCTTCGGCGAAGTGTTCGTGACGCCGCGCGGTTCGCCCGAGGACTTGCCCGCGAAGATTCGTCACGCTGTGGCGGATGCGAAGTCGATCAACTGGCGGCTCCACGACGTGACAATCACGGTGCTGGACCGGCCGCCTGAGTGAGCCTGACGCTTGCCGGAGGAGGAGATTGCATGTCGAGGGCAGCGCCACTTTCGGAATTTCGGCGCCCTCGCGCAATTTTCGCCCATCCTAGAAATCTAGGATGCGGCCAGCCAGATACGTAGGTCGGCAATCCCTTGCCGACAAAGCCCTTCGCCGAGCCGATACGTCGGCAAGGGATTGCCGACCTACGTTCTCCCCTCCTGGCACGAATCCGTACACCGGGATGGAAAACGCTCTAAGTACATTC
>NZ_JBDIVO010000471.1:0-2906 GCF_039794385.1 Methylocaldum sp.
AGCCGAACCCGCATTTGCGTCGAGCGTCTTAACGAATCAACTGTTTGGATTGAATGATGTGCGGTCGATTTGCGCTGATCAGTTCGCCGGAAACCCTCGCCGAGTTTTTCCGTCTGGAGGAACTTCCGGATATCTTCCTCCACTACAACATCGCGCCGAGCCAATCCATTCCGATCATCCGGCAGACGCGAGTGGGCTTTGGCCCGTTGGGGCTTGATCCTCTCCTGGTCCAAGGAGTCCAAAAGCCGGCATAGAGTGTCAGACAGGAAACTGACACATTTTTGACAATAAGCACGCATCTCAGGAAAGCCGCAGGTTGTAATGATTCTTTCACAATCTTATCCACGGACTTTTCCACCCGAACTGTGGATAAACGGATGCAATTCCAACGCTCTTGCCTTCCTTGCTTTTTTATGTCAAATGGTTGCGCGAAGTCTGGACGAAGCGGGCGCCACGATGACCGAATCAGAAACGACGAGTTTACAATTCGCCGAACTGGCCCAGAGTCGGCGTCCCATGACCGAAGTGTAACGATCCCGCATAGAAGGAGGAGGCCGCGATGAATGAAATGGCCACAGTGGTTGGAATCATTGTTGTCGCAGGATTGTATTTCGCCGCTTGGCGATTGAGCTGCGGTCGGGCTGAATCCATTACCTGGCGCATTCCAATCTATGCTGGCTGGGTACTTGTCCTGATCGGCTCGGTTTTGGTTGTCAAGGACTGGTTGGATCTGCACACGCTTTACCAAGGGCTCGCCGAGTCGATTGGCTCGACTGGTGCTCGCGATTTCATAGCGCAATACCATATCGGTTTCCCGCGAGCCCATGGAGTGGGAACGATTGGAATTTACCTAATCCTGGCATCAGCGGTGCTGGCTGTTGTGGCGTTCGTGCGCGCAATTTGGATTTGCGGTCCGAAAAGAGCGATGGCAGGCGTCCAGCGTGCATTTCATTCGCCTATTACCAGGCGATTGGGCTGGCTCGGCTATGGCTTAATCTATTTGGCTCTTGCTGTAATGACAGTGTTGGCTCGACTGTTTACAGGACACGTCGAGAAAAAGGAAGAATCTGAACCGATTGCAACGGGTTTTTATAATTACAGGACCGGTAAATGGGATGATGGAAGTGATCCCGTAGGGTTGTATCACTGGCATCTTGATGGTGAGTCTAAAGGAGGGTAGCCGGCAGGTAGCTATTTCCTTCTGCCTATAAGAGAACCAGTACCCCGACTTATTGTCCTGGTGGCCATATTCGAGCCTTTTGAGGCACCACTTTCCGCTGCACTATGGATGGGTTTCGTGATTGCCTCCAGTCCACTTCCGATCCGATACCCCGCCCATCCCAGCAACATGAACCACACGAGGGGAATCACCACGAACATCAGTCCGGCGGCCAGGTTGGCCACCAGCGTTGCCGTGCCGAGTTCCACGTCGTACTGATATTTCCACCACTCCAGTCCCAGCGCCCGAATCATGTTGGTGTCGAGCCAGGTCGCCAGCGACCAGATCGCGGTGCAGAACTTCAGGGCGAACAGTACGATCGATAGAAACAGCATCGTGCCGAGCGAGAAACTGGAGAAGACCAGAACGAACGGCAGCAGCAGGTAGATGGCCATCAGGATGAACGACTGGCCGATGGGTGCGGCCTGGCGGAGTGCATAGAGTTTCGGTTGCCAGGTCAAATACTCGAAGGCGAGGCCAGCGCCGGATACGGTGCCCGTCAGTTCGTTGGTGAATTGGCTCCAGATCGACGGGGTCGAGCCGTCGCTTCGATTTGCCGGAGCGGCAAGCTGTCCCCGTTCCTGCTCGAACAGCTTGCGGATCAGGGCATCTTCCACGGAAGTATCCGTTTCCGTCGGGTTGGTGGCGCGAGCATCGGCAACGCTCTGGGGCAGCACGTCCGGATCGATCGTCGCCAACAGGCGCTTGCGGAGACCATTCACCCCGTCCTGCCACCACGTTTTGCATTCCGGTCGGCCGTTGATCGGGATGAAGCCTGCCTGGAATTCGGTATCCCGCGCCGCATCATACGGAAACCCCGGAATCTCCTCGCTCGCCCGGAGCGCCAGATTCAGGTTGCCGTTGCCGTAGTACCCGTTCGTGTCCTGAAAGTACCGCGAGCCGATCCAGTCGATATCGTCAGGCGGATAGCCCGCGGGCAGCGCGTCATGCCGGGCCAGGAATTTGGACCGGGCCGGCAGCCAGCAGTCGTTCGCGAATAGCTGAACCTGCCTTCGGAGTTCCGGATCCTGGATGCGGGTGTTGTCGAGCCGGTAATCCAGGGTGCGGATGTCCGCCGTACAGGGAACGCTGGCGATCACCGCCTCGTTGATCCCGCCGGCGATGGCCAGGACGCCGTACCACCAGACCGGCACCACCGCGGTCTGGCCGCCGATGGCGGCGAAGGCCTGGTCGTAGGTCGTCCGGGTATTGGCACCGGTGACGGACGGGCCGCCGCAGGGCGTGGTGTGTCCCAGATCGCCGATTTTCAGCGTGATCATCGGCGCGCCGGCCAGCGTGGCCACGGTGAACATGGCGATAAGGTCCATCTCCATCATGCGGATCGAGGTTTCGGCTGCACCGTTCGTACCCTGCGCGACATAGGGCTTGGCGAAGTTCTTCACCACCAGCCCGACGAAAGGGAGATAAACAAGCCCCGTATCGGTCAGCGTCTCCCAAATCCGGTCGTAAAGCAGCCAGCCCAAAACACTGGTGTAAATCTCGATGGCCGAGCCCACGTCCACTGCCTCAGTCCTCCAGAACGGCCCTCAGCTGTTCGCCGATGCGGCGCCACAGGCCTTCGGCGAGCAGCAGATCGAGACAGACCAGCCAGCCGGCGATCCGCCAGCGCAGCGATCACGCCCGCTGACGTTCAGTTTCCGTAAGGCCGCCATAGTCGGCCAACCGG
>NZ_JBDIVO010000472.1:0-2898 GCF_039794385.1 Methylocaldum sp.
CACGGAGCGTTCGCTGACTCAGCACAGAACTCTTCCGAAGTCGGAAGATGCTTCGTCCCGTTCAAGCACAATCCGCATGGTGGTGTTTTAGAGGCTATCCCAGTAGGCTCAAGAAACCCTTCGACCGGCCTGTCCTGAGCGGAGTCGAAGGGCTCAGGGCGAACGGCCTACTGGGATAGGCTCTTAGTAGGCGGTAAATAAGAAAAGAATCCATTGAGAATGCAATCCCTTCATCGAATGCTTAGCCAGGCCGAAAGCCGAAAAAAGCCAGCATGTCCACAGACCGCAAGCACAAAAAAAGCGGTTCTGCCGCAATGACAGAACCGCTTAACTTATCACCAGAGCCCAGCCGATAACGCCGGGCATTCACCGGTTGGTGTTATGCTGCGACAACCTTGCCGTTCCGGCGAGAGAGTCCTGCCGCAACCAGGCCGATACCAAGCAGTCCCAGCGTCATGGGCTCAGGAATCGTTTCGACGCTATCCAAACGTAGATCCAGGTTTGCGGTTCTAGGAGCCGAGCCGCCAGCAACGTCATCACCGGTATTCAGTGCCACCTGTAGTGCGCCGAGGTTAGCAAGATTTGCCGTACCGCCGGAGCCGCATTCGATGGCGACTACGCCATCTACATAGGGCGACGTTCCGGTAAATCCGCATAGAGAACCATCCATAAAGGCCGCAAAGGGAATAGTAGACGTGTGCGGAGAAGGTACGCAACCGGGATCGAGCGGACCGCTAGCGTCCACACAGGTAGCGGCCAGCGTAATTTTGGTCCACTCATCATCATCCGTGAAAGCTTCGATGCGGAAGAACCATCCGAGATCCGATTCGATCGTGGTTAATTGAAAGGCATGAATGGTGCCGCCCGAAGTTAAATCGAACCCGCCTAAACCTGTGGTATTAAGCGCGATATCCTGATCGTTGCCGTCCCACTGGACAATAGCTTCGCCCGTTACACCCGAATCGTTGCTGAATCTGAATTGACCACCGCTGACGACGGCTAACGACCGGGAAACAGTATCATCGCAACCAGTGATACAGTTTGCCCAAATGTCACGCTGACCGCCCAGCACAGTCGACAAGCCGGTGCCCGTGCTGCTAGCCACCCCGGTACCGGGAAGAGTCGTGGAATCGCCGTTCCATGCTGCCCCGCTAGTAGTATCGATGGCGGACTGATTTCCCTCACTAAAAAGATCAACCGTGCCGCCGTAAGCCGACGTACTCAGCGCAAACAGCAGGGGCGCGGCCGCGCCTACGATATGCTTCAAATAAATCTTCATGATATGTCGCTCCCAGATAGCATCAGAGTATTAAGTTAATGTTATGCCGAAGTCTGACTTAACAACGTCGGCCTAATCGCACCGACGTATTTGCGATTTTTGTGCCAAGGCATAAAGATTATTTATAATCAATCACCTACACGCAACGAGCAACGCCCACGTAACATTTTCCGCTAGAAGTGTAAAAATTACTGACAGATATAGTGATCTACCGACACAAAGCGCGACAGAAGGAATGCCTCAAGTCCAACAAACGGCTCTGTATTCACTATCAAGGCTTAAGACTCGGATGGACATCTCGCAGCGAGGAAACCTAGTGTCAATGTACTTTACGATATCGCCACCAGAAAGTGACGCGCGCCAGAACGCTTATCAGGGACCAATGCAACCAGCAATAAACGTTGGCCAAATCGGTCTCAGTCGGTATGGATAGTTCCACACGCGATCTGACCGCTCCCAAGAGTTTTGCCTTCTATTTTCTTCGGGCAACGACCACGCCATCTCGGGTCGGGTTGATGGACGCATCGAATTCCGGATCGTTGAAGATAAGTCGGTTATGTTCGCGGATAGCGTCGGTCCAGCCGGGAACGATGTCGACGGGGTTTTCGGCAGCAACACGGCCGTGCCACAAGACATTGTCCGCAATATAAAGCCCGCCCGGCCGGATACGCTCGCGGGCAAGGCGCCACACTTCGGGATAGTCGCCCTTGTCCACGTCGTTGTAGCAGATATCGAACTCGCCCTCGGTAGCCTGGAAGACGGTCTGGGCAAAGCCGGTTCGGAAATCGACGCGGTCCCACAGCCCGGCTTGGCTGAGAAAATGTTCCGCCTTGGAGAGATTGTTCGGATCGCCATCGCTACAGATCACCCGCCCGTCCGGCCCGACGGCCTCTGCGAACCAGTAGGCGGAATAACCGTAACCGCTGCCGAATTCGAAAATGCGCTTCGCTCCGATACTTTTGGCGAGGACCTTCAGAAACAATCCGACCAGACGCCCGACGATGGGAAAGTTCTGCTGACGAGCCAACTCTTCCATCTCCACGAGAACCGGGGTGTCGGCCGAACCGGCGAGAGTGGTCAAGTAACGTTCGATGTCCGGATGTACCGGCGTTAGCACGCTTGGATTGCTTGCCGTAGGATCATTGAGGTCGGTCATGCCGTAACTCCTTTAAACACGCTGAAGAGAGTCGCCGCCCCCTGGTGCAGTCCATTGTTTATTCGATCAGATCAGACTTACGCGTAGTTCCTGAGAGTAGACCCTTATTTTCGGAACCGGCACGGTCCGCTCTCCGTCAAGAGAAAGGACGAATGGGTCGTTTTCTCTTGACGGGAATACATCGCGTGGATGGGTTCATGACCGTCACCCTAGCGTAATTGCTTGTAGTAATTGATCAGACCGTTGGTGGAAGCGTCATGAGACGAAACCGCACTGTCGTCGGTCAGTTCCGAAAGAATGGTTCTCGCCAGCCGTTTGCCCAACTCGACCCCCATCTGATCGAAGGAGTTGATGTTCCAGATCGCGCCCTGAGTGAATATCTTGTGCTCGTACAAGGCGATCAGCGATCCCAGAGTTTCCGGGGTCAGTTTTCGATAAAGAATTGAATTGGATGGTTTGTTGC
>NZ_JBDIVO010000473.1:0-2889 GCF_039794385.1 Methylocaldum sp.
CTCAGCGAAAGCAGGCCGAAGAGGAACTGAGGCATGCCAAGGAGCTGATCCAGTTGGTGGTGGATTCGATACCGGCGTATGTATCGTTGGTGGATCGAGAGCACCGCTATGTCTTGGTCAATCGAGGTTATGAAGAGTGGTTTCAAAAATCACGCGGCGAGATCATCGGCAAGCATATGTCCGACCTCATGGAACCGGACATTTATGAACAGGCGAAGCCCTATGCCGATAAGGCTTTGTCCGGCGAGGTCGCGCGCTTCGAATTGCCGGCCAGGAATCAAAAAGGCGTGCAGCGCTGGCTGGATATTCAGTATCTGCCACGAATCGGTGGGAACGGTTTGGTATCGGGATTCTTTGCGCTTTGCTTCGACGTTACACACCGCAAGCATACGGAGCAGCGGTTAAGACGGGTACTGGAGCGATTGCGGCTTTCCGAGAATCGGCAGCGCGAGCTGGCGAGACTCGCGCAGCAAGAGCATGGGCGGATGGGTGCGTTGTTGTCGGCCATGAGCATCGGCATTTTGTTCGAAGATCGAGGGGGGCTGATCGAGTATGTCAATCCGGCTTTCCACCGCATGTGGGCGATAGACGAAGATTTTCAACTGGTGGGGCGCACTACCCGTGATGTCCTGGAGCATTCGACACACCGGTTCGCCCGGCCGGATCACGCGTCCAAATACGTGTTGCATGTGCTCGACACTCACGAAATCAGCGAGCGATTCGAGCTCGATCTATACGACGGCAGGGTTCTGACGCAAATATCCTATCCGGTGACCGATGACGACGGGCGGACCATCGGGCGCTTGTGGATTTATGAGGACATCACCTACGAACGTCAAACTGCCCAGCAACTCCTTTATCTGGCCGAGCGCGATCCCTTGACCGGCCTGTTCAATCGTCACCGCTTCCAAGATCAGCTGGAACGCCTGATCGCCACTTCGGTGCGTACCGGCAGCCGATTTTGCCTGATCTATTTCGACCTGGACGAATTCAAGTACATCAACGACACCTTCGGCCACAAAGCCGGCGACACGGTGCTCGTGCGCATCGCCGGTGAAATATCGACTTTGGTGCGCCATGAGGAAACCTTCGCCCGGCTTGGCGGCGACGAGTTCGCCATTTTGAGCACGATAACCCCGAGCAGCGACCTCGAGGCTCTCCCTGGGCGTATCGCAAACGCGATTTCGGCGATCCCGTTCCGGTTCCGCGGCACCAATATGCGCGTTACCGGGAGCGTGGGCGTGGCGGTCTTTCCCGACCATGGGGAAAACGCGGAGGATTTGGTGGCGCATGCCGACGCCGCGATGTATCAGGCTAAAGGGCAGGGCAAGAACACTTGGGCGATTTACGACCCGACACGCGACAGCTCGGAAGCCATGATGCAGCGCCTGTCGTGGAACAGGCGCATCGCGGAGGCGCTTCAGAAAGATTTATTCGAACTTCATTTCCAGGGGGTTTACTCCGTCGACAGCGGCGCATTGAGTCATTTGGAGGTTTTGGTGCGCATGCGAAATCCTGTCGATCCCGCATGTCTCATCATGCCGGGGCAATTCATTTCCATCGCCGAGAAGAGCGGCCAAATCACCGAGATCGACCGCTGGGTGTTACGGCACGGAATCGAACTGTTGGCGCGGAATCCGTCGATTCCGCCGCTCGCCATCAATATTTCCGGCCGTACATTCGACGACCCGTCCCTGCCGCATTTCATTCGCAGTCAATTGAAGCAGAACGGCGTCGATCCTGCACGGCTCATCATCGAGCTGACGGAAACGGCGGCGGTTTCGGATATTCAGGATGCGCAACGGTTCATCGAGGCCATCCAACAGGCTGGTTGCCTGGTTTGTTTGGACGATTTCGGGAGCGGATTTTCGACTTTCGGCTATCTCAAATACTTGGGTGTCGAAGTGCTCAAAATCGACGGGTTGTTTATCCGGGACCTGCCGAACAATCGCGATAATCAAGTTTTTGTCAAAGCGATGGTCGACGTGGCGCGCGGACTGCAAAAAATCACTGTCGCCGAATATGTCGAGGACGCCGCGACGCTGGAGATGATCCGTGGTCTCGGCGTCACCCTGGCTCAAGGATACTATCTCGACCGGCCAGTAGCCGACCATCCGGCCTTACTGGAGAAATGAGGCTTTAAACTACGTAATCGATTTGCTGAACCGTGCCGGCGCTTCCGTTCTCAAGAAAGAACAGGCCGGTGGCCGTTACATCGCCGAGATGGTTGTTCAGCTTATCCGCTAATCGAAATGGACTGCTTAGTTGGCCCAGGTAAATGGCGCCCAGGCCCATCTGCTTCAGGCCGACGAGCTTCTGCGCTCCGGAAGCGTCCCACAGCCAGATGCGTAGCTTTTCATAGATTTTGTCGCCTTCATCGATAAAACCGTTGCGGTCATCGTCGTAAATCGACAATTCGGCAAATCCATTGCCGGTTGTCGGACCGAACAGCTCCCTGCCGTCATTCACGATACCATCTTCATTACTATCCAAGGCCAAGAAACCGCTGCCGCTTCGGAGTTGAGCGATTTGTTCGCTGATGCCGTCGGCGGTCAGGTCGAATGCGAAGCGGGTTTTTTCCAATTCTGCACCGGTTCCATCGAAATTCAGGACCAGAGGGTCGATCTTGGCTGCCTCTCCTAGGCGAAGGCTCGCACTGTGCTCGACGTAAAATTCGCGAGTCATGCTGAGTTGTACGGAAAACCGAAATTCTTGGCCATCCTTCGTCAGAATTACACCTTCCGCGGAAAAAGACATCGATTCATATTCGCGGTAAGAGGCAGTGTAGTCGTAAGCCAAGCCAAAACCGGCTGGCGCTTGCCGGGTTATCCGGCTTGCCTCGGGCGGCGTGTAACCAATTTCCGTCGATATAGTTTCCTCGTTCCCTCG
>NZ_JBDIVO010000474.1:0-2882 GCF_039794385.1 Methylocaldum sp.
TCGGCGCCTGTTGCGAGCCCACCGATCGCGTCGCTGGAGAAGCACCGATTCTCTGTCGCCAAGGACGAAGGGGTAGTCGGGTCGTTCGGAGTGATTACGCTTCAGCAAGGGGACACGCTTCCCGATATCGCGCGGCACTTCGGATTGGGATACGAAGAGATCGTCGCGGCAAACCCCGAGCTCGATCCGTGGGTGCCAAGCGCGAACAGCAGGACGTTGATCCCGGTGCAGTTCGTACTACCGCGGGCGCCACGGCGGGGAGTGGTCATCAATCTCGCCGCCATGCGGATGTTTCATTTTCCCGCCGAGGGAAATGGCGCCGAGGTCGTCACCTACCCCGTAGGCATCGGGCGGGAAGGGCGAGCAACTCCCACCGGGGCGATGCGGATCGCGCGAAAGATTAAGAACCCGACCTGGTATCCGACAAAGAACATCCGAGACGACCACCTCCGGCGGGGCGATCCCTTGCCGGCCGCAGTGCCGCCTGGACCTAACAACCCCTTGGGCAAGTATGCCCTGTACCTGAACCGACAGATGTATCTCATTCACGGCACGAACAAGCCTTATAGCGTCGGGCTTCGAGCCAGCAATGGCTGCATCCGCTTGTATCCGGAGGACGCCAGTAAGCTGTACTCGCAGATTCCACTGAACGAGCCGGTGTATATCGTCAATCAGCCTTATCTCGTGGGCTGGCGTGACGGGGTAGTCTACCTGCAGGCTTACCGGAGCCATGAGGAATTAAACGAAAAATCGCTCAAGAAAACCGTCCGCGCCAATCTTAAAAAGTGGGAGCAGGATCAGAACCAACCCCTGGATTGGGGAAAGATCGAACGCATTCTCCAAGAAGGACTGGGCATTCCGCTACCGATTGCCGCGGGAACACCGCCTATCGATGCCGTACTCGCGGGGGCGCAGCCTATCGTGCGACCCGACAAGTGGTTCGGACAACCCGAATCGGCGCGGAAAGCCAGCAACGGCTGGTACGTGTCCGCCGCCGTCATGTCCAGCGAAACGGCAGCGCAGCGACTCGCCGCCATACTCAATCATCAGGGTCCTCCGATACCGGCACAAGTTGTTCCGAGCGGCGAACGCCATCAGGTTATAGCGGGGCCGTTCGCCAACGCCAAGGCCGCCAAAACCGCCGTGAAGCGTCTCAAGGTCGATCTGGAACTGGACGGGCGCATCTTGCCGCCAAAAGCGAGCAGGCAGCTAAGTCGCCCGCCAAACCTGCCACCCGGGAAACGTGTTTTCCGAACATATCGGAGCCGGACCGACCAACCTGAAGACGGTACCGGAGGAAACGGCAATCGAGGCGACGAGCGGCCCAGGAGCAGATGACGTCGTGAATGCAATGCTTGAAGACACCGCTTCGGATACGACAGTAGACGAAGCGGTCGCCCGGCGACTCGCATTGGTAACGAACTGATATTGCGCGTGCTTCCGGATACCGAGACTGCCCTGCGCATCCTCTCCGCTTGGCTTGATCCAAATGTCTCAACCCCATTCAGCCCAAGGCCACATCCAGAATCATCATGACAATGAAACCGAGTATGGCCCCCAGCGTGGCGATGTCGGTGTTGCCCCGTTCCCGCGACTCGGGAATTATCGCTTCGAACACCACGTAGATCATGGCCCCGGCCGCGAAGGCAAGCGCATAAGGCATGATGGCCAAGCACGCGGATACGGCGGCGGCGCCTATGACGGCGGCGACCGGTTCGACCACGGCGGACAGCTGCCCGTACCAGAAGCTGCGCAGCCGCGACCAGCCCACGCGGCGCAAGGGCATGGCCACCGCCGCGCCCTCCGGAAAATTCTGCAGACCGATGCCGATCGCCAAGGCAATCGCACCGCCCAGACTGGCCGTATCCAAACCGCAGGCCAAGGCGCCGAAGGCCACGCCCACGGCCAGCCCCTCGGGAATGTTATGCAGGGTGATGCCGAGCACCAGCAGCATAGTACGCCGCCAGGTCGTGACGACCCCCTCCTCCGTCTGCATCGCTGCGCCGAGTTGGAAATGGGGCAACAGCCAGTCGCAAAGACTCAGCGCATAAGCGCCGAGGGCGAATCCCGTTGCCGCCGGAAGCCAGGCAAAACGGCCATAGCCTTCCGATAAATCGAGCGCGGGCGCGAGCAAAGACCAGTAACTCGCGGCCAACATCACTCCCGCCGAGAATCCCAGCATGGCATCAAGCAGCTTTTGGTTCATCCGCTTGGTAAAAAACACCAGGGCGGCGCCGAGCGCGGTCATTCCCCAGGTGAACAACGAGGCGAGAAGGGCTTGCAGAATGTGGGCACGCTCGGCGAACCAGCGGGAAACGGTCGAAAAGTGGGCTTGAACATACATGCCGAAGGCCGATAGGTCGCCGTTCGCGGCAAGGGAGGCAAAATCGCTCGCTGCGTCACTCATCAGCGAAAAGTCTGGAAAGCGCTTCCTGATACTCGTCGCGAGCCTTTCGCCAAGCCGCGTATTTTTCGAGTTCGACCTTCACGAGCTTCAAGATCAGCGCCATGACGGCCACATCGTCCAGATAGCCGACGATAGGGATCACATCCGGGATCAACTCCGCCGGGTTGATCAGATACAGGAGACCGAAGGCCACGGCGGCGATCGCCCAGGCCGCGATATCCCGGTATGTCCCCGATCGGTAATCGCGGATCAATTCCAGGCAGAGCAGGATATCCAGCCAGACCTGATACAGCGCCGGAATCTTCTTGACCTTGTTCTCGATCTCGCGAGCCTTTTCGATGATGCGGTCGAAATGCCGATCCGTGATTTTCCCGCCGTTGCGCTTGAAGAAAGCTTCGTTCAGTTCGTTCCGGTCTTCTTCATCCACGGGTATCCCTCCCTTCCGTCAGCGGCCTATACCGAAAAAGCGAGCCAT
>NZ_JBDIVO010000475.1:0-2860 GCF_039794385.1 Methylocaldum sp.
GAAATCCCCCGCATGCAACGGCGGCCCTTGGCGCATTATCGAACGGAATAGGCCGGCGATCCGCGCACCGGCATGGCGCTGGCCTATCTCACCGGCGATTATGCGATGAAAGCCATCGCTCGGGAATGCGGAGTTCGTCGATCTCATCCAAGACCACGGCATTCGGATCAGCATGGGTGGCAAAGGCCGCTGGGTCGACAACGTGTTCGTCGAACGGCTGTGGAAAAGCGTGAAATATGAGGAGGTCCGCTTGCATGCTTACGACACGGTTTCCCAGGCACGAGAAGGCTTGCAGCGGTATTTCAAGTTCTACAACGAACGTCGACCCATTCATCGCTTGACGGCAAGACCCCCGATAGCGTGTACTTCGATCCGCTGCCCATTCAACAGGCAGCCTAAACCGCAGAAGCCCACTTAGGATCGGGAAAATTCTGTCCAGAAAACCGGGGCCACCGCTGATTTCCAGTTCGAGCCCATCATTTCAAAAAATCGAAGCCGGGCTCATAGGGCAACAAAAAGCAGGTTTTTCCACAGCTTCGTTAGGCTGCAGGCTGCAACTGAAGAGAAGGTGAAGTATGCGAGCCTTTGCACAAAAACAGAATCAAGCTCAAAAGCCGGCATCCTCAAGCCTTGCCCGGCCTCGGAAGACGATACTTGGGCCGCATCATCATGAGCATCATATCCTCTTTCTGCAGCGCGCGATCGGGAATCAAGCCGTACAGCGGCGGTTAGAAGCAAATACGGTGAATGTCGAAGGAGACTCGACTACTACCAAAATTGCCCGCTTCGGTCACGATTTCAGCCGGATACCCGTATACGCTAAAGTGCCCATGAAGACACAGACAAAACTGACGGTTAAGACTCCAGAAGACGTATACGAGCAGGAAGCGGACCGGATTGCCGATCGGGTGATGGCAACGGCAGCGCACTCCGTCGTTATCGGCGCGCCACCAGGTATCCAGCGCTTCGGCTACGGCTTTTCAAGGCTGCGGGTGCATTCCGGCATCGGCACTGCTCCCGGGGAACTGGACCACCCACCCCTCCGCATCAGCGCGCGCATACCCACCACCTTGCCCGCCGCGACACCCGCATGGACAAGGAACGGCGAAATCAACCTCGGTCCCGCCGGTCTGTTCATGCCGCCGCGGGAGCAACTCCGGATGCTGCGTCACGAAGCCTTCCACCGGCTGCATCAGCGCATCGCGCCCGTCAGCGATGCACCGGAGGCGCGCCTGCGGGCCGAGCGGCTCGCGACCCAAGCGGAGACGGGCGCGGCGCTGCTTCCCGTTGCGCTGCCACCCGCGCCCGCGCTGCTGGCCTTCCCGCCGCAGAAGTATACGCCGTGGGACAGGGTCTGGATCGGCAACGACGCCATCATCGGCGAAGTGACGGAGGGAGGGGTCGCCGCGCGCATCTTCCTGAGCTACAAGGACCTCGGGATCACGAAGGCGCCGGAATCGCAGACCTACCACTGCGGCAAGCACGATCCGGCGCCGATCCCGACGCTGGTCAAGCGGATGCGAGCCGCCGCAAAGCAGGCCGCCGTGCTCAACGGCAAGATCACGGACAGCACCTACTCGCTGAGGACCAGCGTGATCGCCATCTCGAAGGGCGCGAACAGCGCATTCCGCGTGTTCGGAGGCCAGGGCGTGCTGGTGATCAAGCAGGAGGATTCCTGGGAGGGAACCATTGCCCACGAGGGCTCGCACGGGATCTTCGCCTTCCACCTTGGCGACCGCGTCCCCAAGGGCGCGCCCGACCTGCTGGCCAAGGGAGTGGCCGAGCTCTTCCTCGAGCTGCAGAACACCGCGCCGGTTTCGCTCCCCAGCGCACCGTTCGATGCGAAGCACCTGCCTCCGCTGAAGGACGACGGCAAGACCACGACCCATCCGGCGGGGCTGGTGATGGTCGCCGACACCCTGTGGGCTGGCGGCGGCGGACATCCTTGGGACAACGCGGACGAGTTCTTCGCCAGCGCGTTCGGCATGTATCAACAGAAATCGCTGTTCGACCAGATTGTGCGGCACTACGGCAAGGCGGATCCGAAGATCCCGCCACTGGCGAAGAAGCTGTCGGCCCTGCTCGCCGCGGTCGGGGACCCGAAGGCCGTCGCGGGACTCAAGGTGCCGTCGAGCACGAAGGCGGTCGATGCGGAGCTGAAGCGGATTCAACCCACGCCGGAGGTCGTCGCGGGGCTCGACGCCTCCGTCGACCTGCTGCTCGATCCCACCACGCTGCGCGGACCACAGACGATTTTGTGCCCCGGCGCTAAGCCGCCCACGGCCGGAACAGGGGCGGCCAGCCAGAAAGCGACAGGGCCATGAAAGCCATGCTACCCAGAGCGAGCTAGGGATTTGCCCTCACTCAACAGCTTGTTCCTGCAACGCAAGTGTCCATGCGGCTCCAGGGGCGACTTTTCCAGAGTTCTTGGGCGGAGTACATAGCCACAGCCACGACTGCGCCTAACAACGGCATCAACCCGACGCCCCGACGCTGGCTTTTTGGGAAGTAGTCTGTGGTCCTGCCCCGTCCTTCTGTTGCCGAAACCGGGCACGTCGACCGTGGTATCGAGTTTCACCGTCGCGCCCAGCGGCCAAAGAACGCCGAACAGCCGTTCGTCCGCCTCCTGATCAGGCGGCGAATCCGGGCTGTCCAAGGTTTCATCACCGCTCGCGCCCGATGCACATGTTTCTTCCACCGGCACGCGAAAGCTCGTCGCGGTGGCTTCGGCCCGCGGTTCCAGATCGATGGGATCGGGCTCCGGCAGGGGCGATTGCTGCTCGGCCGGCAATTCGTCGATGGCCGCCAGGGCCATGGTTGCCAGCGTGGCGCGGACCTCGACGACCAGCCGTCCGCCGGC
>NZ_JBDIVO010000476.1:0-2853 GCF_039794385.1 Methylocaldum sp.
AACACGTCGGTCGAACGGTTTCAGAGGTCTGCCGGGACCGGCACTCAACTGGGCGAATCGGTCATGGGTGGCGGTCGGCCAACCCGCACGTTTCGATGCGCGTGACATCCATGCAGACAGAACCGCAGGAATAAGCCCTGTATCGTGGTTTTGGATTGGTGATCGAGACAGGAAAAATCGGTCGCACAAAGGCTCCCTGTTTCAATGAGCTCAGAGAGCTTGTCGACGCTGATTCGAAGCCTGACGCTGTCTTTCTCGTTCAACGGGGGAGTTATGGAACCCATGATGACGCATCCTCCATGATACGAATGATAATGATTCTCATTCTTTGGTCAAGCATTCCTTCGTCACCCCCGCTTCCCGTCTTTTGGTGAAGCCGGCATAGCCCGGATGGAGCTTTGCGGAATCCGGGACGATCGGTGCCTCGAGTCTCCCGGATTCCACTGCGTTTCATCCGGGCTACTTGCTGGTGCGCCTCCGGCGAGGGAGTGGCAGCTTGCCGGCATATGCCGAAGCGCGTAACGATGTCGCAGCCCACATTCAGTGAAACGCAACGCCGGAACAGCGCAGCCACGATCGTCCCCTGTTCGGAGCCAAATCACGCGATTTCCGCGTCGCCGTCACGGGAACCGTTGGCGATATAAAGGCAAAGGAAACCGTATAAACTTCCGGTACGCTCGAACGTTCGAAACAGAAAGGCTCCCTTCGGAGTACTGGGAAACAGGAAGAAACCCATGCGCCAGATCACATTAATCGTTACCGTGCTCGGACCTTGGATGTTAAACATCGCCTGGGCGGCAGAAGTGAATCACACGCTTGCGCTCAGCGTCGTTCAGGTCCAGGCCTATCCAAGGGACGGCAGGGCTTTTGTCGGCTCCGGTGTCGTCGTCGATTACGATCGCGTGGCGACCAACTGCCATGTCACGCGGCACGCCGATTCGATCGTCGTCGGGAAAGGCGCTTTACGCTATCGCGCAGCCAGCCAGCGCGCCGATTTGAAACACGATCTGTGCATTCTTGAAGCGCCGGGAATGTCGCTACCGGTTGCGAGTCTGGGCACCACATCGGTACTTTCCGTCGGCGAAACGATCTATATGTACGGCTATCCCCGAGCTATCGGCATCGCTTTCGCCGAGGGCCGTGTCGAACGCTTGCATCCCTATGACGGCAGC
Source organism: Methylocaldum sp. (assembly GCF_039794385.1). Taxonomy (NCBI): domain Bacteria; kingdom Pseudomonadati; phylum Pseudomonadota; class Gammaproteobacteria; order Methylococcales; family Methylococcaceae; genus Methylocaldum; species Methylocaldum sp. The sequence continues at coordinate 1,173 of NZ_JBDIVO010000476.1, forward strand.
TTGGTCATCGAAACCACCGCGGGTTTCGTCCAGGGCGCGAGCGGCAGCGGGATATTCGACCAGGACGGCCGCCTGGTCGGTCTCGCCACATTCTTCTCCGCGGGCGGCAAGACCGGACACTATGCCATTCCCGCGGACTGGATCCCGGGTCTCATGGCCTCAGACCCCCAGCCGATCAGGCCCTTGTCCGGTTTGCTGTTTTGGGAAGACACCTCCGCGCTCCCGGATTTTCTGAAAAGAAACGGCGACCGGTCCGCTGCGCCGAGCTCGCCTCCGCAATCCCGCTGAAGGCGAATCAGGCGCGCCCATGGTTTGCGGCCTTGACGGTCGATCTCTTCCTCCGCAGGTGAATGGGGGCAGTTCTCGAATTCCGGCATGTGTCGGCGCGCGAGGACTGCTCCCCGATGTCCCTCCTCTCCTCGCCTACCCGTATGGAACGGGGAAAACCCACGGCTCTCCCCGGTTAAACCTCATTCGGATGTCCGCGTCTGCTTAGCGGTCATATTCCCCGGAATAGGCCATCCGCATAGAGTTGCGTCGTATTCGTCTCAGTGATCGCTCTTATACCAATTGGGCATCGCGATGATGCAGTTCGGCGTTAGGCCAGCCTTCTTGAGGACATCGACCGTCGCGACCACCTTGTTCTGGTGCAAGTCGATAACGCTCACCGAACCGTCGTCCATCTCCGGCAAATTGATGAAGCTGTTCTGAACGATGGCGTAGCGATGATCGGGCGAGAGCACGAAGTGGTGCGCGCCGCCGGCAGTCGGGATCGTCGACAGCAGTTTTGGCTTATAAGGATCGGCGATGTCGAAAATGTTGAAAGCGCCGGGCTTGGCTGTAGTGATATAGAGGCGGTCGACTTCCTCGTTGAAGCCCATTTCCAGCGGGAGACTTTGGCCGGTTTCCGCGAAGTCAAATACCCTCTGAAATCTGAAGTCCTCGGTCTCCGAACGCCAGGTCGCAGTCCACAAGGCTCCGCCATTCATATTGTTTATGTAGGCTATCTGGGGCTTGCGATGGGGGATGAAGGCAATTTCGACCGGCGCTTCCCCGGAAGGCGAGGGTTTATACGAAAGCTTGTGGGTCGAAAGAATTTTCCGGGTAGACGCTTGTATGACGGAGACCGTCTCGCCGGCATCGTTCAGATCATTGGGGTTGACCGTGCTTGTCACGAAGATGCGGTCGAGCTCGTCATTGAGCATCACGCCGTGGGTATACTTTATGAACTTGTCGCTAGCTCCGTCGTTCCCGATCGTGGCAATCGGCTTATCCGACCGGGCATCGCCAACGATGACGTTGTTGGACCCCATGCAGCTGAGATACCAGTGCTTGCGATCGTCCGAGAACGTTATGTCCTCTCCCACCTTGCAATCCGGGACGGCTACGACGGTCTTTTCTTCGGGGAATTTCGACAGATCGTAAACATAGAGCTCGGTATGCCCGAGGGACGTGACATATGCCTTGGTCACGTCTTTGTTGTAATAGATGTGATGCGCCACGAAATCCGGGGGCAAGGGCGTATCTTTGACAATCTGGTTGAATGTGGGCGAGTTCGGGTCCACATCGATGACCGCAATACCCTCTCTGCGATTCGGCTGCCCAACCTTGCTTTCATAGTTGAGCATGGCGAGCAGTTCAGCGCTTGCCGTGGCCGGTACCAAGACGCTCAGGGCGCTCA
>NZ_JBDIVO010000477.1:0-2850 GCF_039794385.1 Methylocaldum sp.
CGGAGAAGAGATTCCGATCACCGAACGCCGCGTCGTGACGTTCAAGGCAGGGCAAAAGCTCAGAGCGAGAGTGGAAGCGTATGCTGGATCCCGGGACCAACAATGAACTGCCGCCGATTCCGGCCATATTGCGAACTTCAGTAATCGCATTGTTTATCACATTGTTTTTAACCGTTATTATTTTCAATATGGTCTTCTGCTCGTCCATTGGTGGTACAGGGATGATGACGGAATTTAGGGATTCTGAATAAATAACTTCAATTGTTGTCGCGTTGCTCAATACTCTAAGCTGAAGTAATACGATATGCCCATCTTGAATTAACAAAGCCAAGTATTCAGGTAAGACTACACTGGCATTGACCTGAATTCGCATCAAACAAGGATGCAATATTCCCACCTCTGCATCATCAGGTACGATTGCGCATCTGCCGATTGTGCCCCTGGTCGTAACCAAAATGTCGCCAGGAAAAATTGAAAAAGCTTTTAGTTCTTCGAATTTGTCTTCCGTAATGTAGTTGTCTCCAGAATAGAGCTCTTTTTGAATAACATTCTTCTGGTTGTAAACCTTTATAGTTCCTTGATCCATTTCTGATGCGACAAGCTGACTGCCAAACGGTCCCGTTTTGACTGCATCCTTTTGGGGGGCGACACAAAATTTAATGGGTCGCGTTTCCCAATGCGCCGGGATATCCCCCAGCCAGTCGAGGCCGGAGGGTTTGAGTGGGGCGGTGGGATCGAGGCCGCGGGTGACGGCATGGCTGATAAGGGCGGCGCGCTTTTCCTCCAGCAGGGCCAGCATCTTTTCCTTTTCCGCCACCAGCGAATCGATGCGCGCGGTTTCACGGTCGAGGTAGTCGGCGATCAGGCGTTGGGTTTGTTCCTCGGGAAAAGGCAAGTGATGTTGGCGCAGCAGGTCGGGAGATACACGTTTGAGGCCTCCTGCACCCGTCATGGAGGCTTCGCCCTCCTGCTTAAATGCCGAAGACTGGAAATAGTAGAAGAGAAATTTACGATTGACCTTCGTAGGCCTTATGACAAAAAGCTCCGAACTACCGAACCCCTTGCCTCCTTCAAGATTTTTAGCGATCGCAATGTTACCGTTTTCAAAACAAGGTGTGACCTTCGCAAGGATAATATCGCCCTCTTCGAAGGCGTTGTAGGAAGATGCGTATTTTGAAAACTTGTCAGTATTCGGAAGAAAATAGCCGCTCTTAACCCTGTCCATGGGCAGGAAGGTCAATTCGTCATCTTCCTCGAAACCCTCGAAGTGAACGGAAGGATTGAGCTCGCAAATATAACGCAGCGGTATCGTTTCCCAATTATTTCTTCGCGTCTTCTCGTCTTTGCGTGAGGCCACCATCACTCCGTCACCTCTCGCAGCAACTCCATGATCCGCTTCTCCACCGCCTCCAGTTCCGCATCGATCTCGGCCAATGGCCTTGGAGGGTTGTACTGGAAAAACTCGCGGTTGAAATTAATCTCATAGCCAACCTTGCCGATGCCACCATCCTGCTCGTCCAGGGTTTCGCGGTCGATCCAGGCGTCCGCTACATAGGGACGCACCTCGCGCAGCACATAACTGAGCACGTCTTCCTTGAGGGGGATATTTTCAAAATCCTTCAGGTTGGCGTCGGCTTCATACTCGACCCACTTGCCCTTTCCCGCCGGGTTCAGCCCCAGCAGGGATTTCAATTCATCCGGTACAAGGTCGGGCAGGGCTTGGCCGGGAAACAGTGCTTTAAGATCCAGCGCGGCTTCCTTGTGCACCTTGGCAATCACTGGTTCCGCCTCGGGGTCGATCTCGGTAAAGGCGTCGCGGAAGGCCTTTTTCTGCGCCGTGCCCTTGGTCCCTTTTGCCCAGCCTTCGACATCGTCGGGCAAATGTTTGACGATCTTCTGCACCTTGTCCCAGACCTGGTTCCAATCGTCATGCGGTTCATTGCCGAACACCTCTTCGATGGCCAGCACGGCGTCGAGTAGTTCGGGATAGGTGTTGAGGTAGCGTTCCTTGGCCTCCTGGGTGATCTGGAATTTCAGGCGCAGTGGCCGCAGGATGGTGACACGGCGGTAGCCGAAGTCGGGGTTGTCGAAAACTTTGCTGGTCTTGGATTCGGCCAGCGCGCCATGCTCTCGGGTGATTTCATCGATCGCCTTTTCGTCCAGCCAGCGGCGCTTGTTGCCGAGACTGCGTTTCATCGGCATCCAGCGGTCGCGGGCGTCGATCAGCTGAATCTTGCCCTTGCGGTGGCTTTTTTTCCGGTTGCTGAGCACCCAGATAAAAGTTCCGATCCCGGTATTGTAGAACATCTGCTCGGGCAGGGCGACGATAGCCTCCAGCCAATCGTGTTCGATGATCCAGCGGCGGATTTCGCTTTCGCCGCTGCCTGCGCCGCCGGTGAAGAGCGGCGAGCCGTTGAAGACGATGGCGATGCGCGAGCCGGGCTTGTCGCGGTTGTCTTTCTGCCACGGCTGGAACTTGGCGATCATGTGGATCAGAAAGAGTAGCGCCCCGTCGTTGACCCGGGGCAGTTTGCCGGTGTAGCCGCGAAAGTTGGGCCAGCGGTCGATCTCCTTCTTTTCCCCCTTCCAGTCCACGCCGAAGGGCGGGTTGGCCAGCAGGTAGTCGAAGCGCATGCCGTCGAATTGGTCGTTAGTCAAGGTGTTGCCGTATTCAATACGGCTGTCGCGATGGCCTTTGATCAGCAGGTCGGAGGCGGCCACGGCGTAAGAGCGCGGATTGTAGTCCTGGCCGTAGACCTTGACCGTGGCGTGCTCGTTGTGGGCGCGTATCCAGTTCTGGCTTTCGGCGAGCATGCCGCCGGTGCCGCAGGCCGGGTCGCAGATGGTGAC
>NZ_JBDIVO010000478.1:0-2843 GCF_039794385.1 Methylocaldum sp.
CGAAACGAAACTCGAGGATTCGGTCTGGACCTACGAGGACCCCTACGAAGAGCATCGTGAACTGAAAGACCGGATCGCCTTTTACGACGACAAGTTTTCGGACATTCGTGTCGAAGTTGGAGCCTAGACCGCATGTCGAAATTCGGGGGTAAGTAGGTCGGCAATTCCTTCCCAATCGCAAACGGCCGTCCTGGGAAGGGTCTGGCCGGCGCTCCCGGCCAGACCGTTTGCGATTGGAGCGCCAGGACGCCCCTTCCGACAAAGCTGTCTCGCCGACAAGACTTGACACCGACCGACGACCGCTTTTAGCGCAACGGCCGCCCGGCGGGATACATCATTTTGGATGAGATCGAGGTCCGGGTATCCTTGGAGCTGTTTCTATTTCCAGGTATTGATTGCAATTGATCTTGCCGTGGGAGCGGGCTTTAGAGCGTTTTCATCGCGCTCGTACGGCAAAACCAGCTTGGCGGACGTCGTTGGCGCCTTCGGCTCGGGTGAATGGATTCAAGCATTCGTAGGTCGGCAACCCTTTGCCGACGAAGACGCTTGGCCGGGACGTGGCGTCGGGAAGGGGGGCTTCGGCGCTCCCGAAGACGCCGTTTGCGATTGGAAAGGATTCCCGACCTACTCGCGAGTGCCCGTACAGTAGATATGAAAATGCTCTAGCCCGCGACAGCCGGTTCGAGATTGCAGTCCGACAGCAGCCCTAACGAGACCCGGTGACCCTATTTGAACGGCTCTGATCAAGTTCCGCCGCCCCAACGCCCACGAAAGATCATCCACATCGACATGGATGCCTTCTACGCGGCGGTGGAGCAGCGGGACTTTCCCGAATTGCGCGGCAAACCCGTGGTGGTCGGCGGCGCCCCGAACTCGCGAGGAGTGGTGGCGACGTGCAGCTACGAGGCGAGGGTGTTCGGTATCCGCTCGGCCATGCCTGCGGCCAAGGCTTACCGGCTGTGTCCCGAGGCAGTGTTCATTCGGCCGAGGTTCGACGTGTACCGGGCGGTCTCGGCGGAAATTCGTGCCATCTTCCTCGACTTCACGAACCTGGTCGAAGCCATCTCCCTGGACGAAGCCTATCTGGATGTCACGGCAAGTCCGATTCTCCAAGGTTCCGCCACGCGAATAGCCGGGGAAATCAAGCGGCGCATCCGGGAAGCGACCCAGCTCACCGCCTCCGCGGGAGTTTCCTACAACAAGTTTCTCGCCAAGATCGCCTCCGACCGCCACAAGCCCGACGGGCTTTGCCTGATTCCGCCGGAACAGGGGAGGGCCGTCATCGCGGAGCTCCCCATCGGCGCCTTCCACGGCATAGGCAAAGCCACCGAAGCGAAAATGCTCGCGCTGGGCATTCGTTGCGGCCGGGATCTCGAACGCCTGGCGCTGGCCACGTTGACACGGCAGTTCGGCAAGGCCGGCGAGCACTACTACCGGATCGCCCGCGGCATCGACGAGCGGCCGGTCGTCCCCAACCGCCCGCGGAAATCCTGGGGCGCGGAAACCACCTTTCCCGCCGACCTCTCGGACCGGGCCGAAATGTGCCAGCACCTCGCCAAACTCGCCGAAGGCGTTCTGAAGAAACTGGCCCGGCACGGCCTACAAGCTCGTGGCCTCACCGTCAAAGTCAAATACGACGACTTCGAATTGGTCACCCGCGCCCGAACCCTGGATCGGCCCTTTCGCGACATCCGCGATGTCCGGCCCCACCTTGCGGAACTCCTAAATCGCACCGAAGCCGGCCGGCGCAAGGTCCGCCTGTTGGGCGTCAGCTTTTCAGTCCTGGAAAACGCGCAACGTCCGGTGACGTTGGACCTGTTCGCGCCGGACTGACCTTGTCCAAGGGGACCATCCAAGCCACGCCCGACTTTTCTCAGAACTTGGATTTGATAAAGTGTCTATCGGATCAGGCTTGAACGACAGGAAAACGCCATGCCGCGACCGATGACTCCCGCCCTTGCCGCCGACGCTATCATCGAATTGACCGACCGGCCCGGCCGGCCCATTGTCTTGATCGAACGTGCCTTTCCGCCTCAAGGCTGGGCTATTCCGGGTGGCTTCGTCGATATAGGCGAAACCGTGGAACAGGCTGCCAGACGCGAAGCCCAAGAGGAAACCGGGCTGGAGGTTCGCCTGATTGCCCTGCTGGGGATTTATTCGGACCCCAAGCGAGATCCTCGAGGCCATACCGTGACCGTCGTGTACGTCGCGGAGGCCAGCGGCGAACCGATAGCCGCAGACGATGCCAAGCATTGCAGCGTGGTCATGCCGGATGAACTGCCGCAGCCTCTGGTCTTCGACCATGCCCAGGTGCTAGAGGACTACCGGGAATTCCGGGCGACCGGACGAGTGGCGCCGCTGCGATGAACGAGAGCCGGAATCGATAGAGCCTGTAGGCCGGGATGGAAGCTTTGCGAAATCCCGGCGCAATTCCATTCGGCATTCGAGTGAACATTCATCGTAGGATGGGTAGAGCGAAGCGAAACCCATCGATGGCGGGTTAGCCCTAGTCTCCGCTCGGGACAGGCCCTTCGACTGGGCTCAGGACAGGCTCCGCGTAACCCGCCGATGGAAGGTCGCTCGGCGGGTTACGGCGCACGCGAAGCGCAGTGATCGGCGGTCGGTTGGTGCTGCTGTGCGCCTAACCCGCCCTACGAAAATGAATGCCTGATTGAAGGCGATTTGGAATAAGAGCGCTATCGGCCAGAAGCGACTGATCAGACCTTCTTCAAAAAGCAGGCCTTCAGCATGAAATTGCCGTTGTCCAGCTTGCAGTCCACTTCGTGGTCGCCGCCGACCAAACGGATGCTTTTCACCTTGGTGCCCATTTTGAGCGTGATGGA
>NZ_JBDIVO010000479.1:0-2842 GCF_039794385.1 Methylocaldum sp.
CTTCCGCCGCCGCCATCGCAAGCACCAGCAGGAACATGATTTGCCCGTCCGCCTGATTCCAGCGCGAGCCGGCGACGATGAAAGCGAGCCCCGTCGAATTCAGCATGACTTCCAGGGAGATCAGCATGAAGATCAGGTTGCGCCGCACCAGAACGCCGGTGAGCCCCAGCGCGAAAAGGACGGCCGCCAACAGCAGTCCGTGTGCCTCGGGAATGGTTCCGTTCATTTCTTCACCTCCTGCCGGGTCAAGTGATAAGCCCCGACCAATCCGGCCAGGAGAAGCATGGACGCCAATTCCACTGCCAGCACATAAGGTCCGAGCAGCCGAATACCCACCTCCTTGGATGCGACGATATGGCCGAGCGCGGCCCGCTCTTCCTGCATCAGGACGAAGATCAGCTCGGTCAGCAGCACCGCCGCCATCGCGGACGGCCACCGCCACGCGGCAGGCGGCAGCCACTTTCTCTCCTGCTCCAGGGTTCGCCGCCCCAGATTCAGCATCATCACCACGAACAGGAACAGCATCATGATCGCCCCGATGTGAACGATGATCTGGAGCATCGCTCCATAGTACGCCCCCATGAGAAAGAACACGACGCCCGAAGCCAGCAGGGACAAAATCACGTACAACAGGGCGTGCACCGCGTTGAGCGAAACGATCACCAGCAGCGTGGAAATCACGCTGATCAAGGCGGAGGAATAAAACAGGACATACAGCATGGGGTCGTTCTCCTAAGGCAACAGACTCCGGACGTCCACCGGCGGCGCCTCGTTCTCGGCCTCGCCCTTATCCTTTCCGGCCACGCTTTTCCCGGCGACGCGGTAGAAGTTGTAATCGTGATATTTGCCGGTCCCGTCGATCAAAAGATGCTCCTTCTCATAAACCATGTTGCGGCGGTCGTACTCGCTCATCTCCATGTCCGGCGTCAATTGAATGGCGTAGGTCGGACAGGCCTCCTCGCAAAACCCGCAGTAGATACAGCGGGAAAAGTTGATGCGGAAGAACTCCGGATACCAGCGGCCATATTCGTCCTGGGTCTTCTGCAGGGCGATGCAGTCCACGGGACATGCCACCGCACACAGGTTGCAGGCCACGCAGCGTTCCTCCCCGTCGGGGTCGCGGGTCAGCACGATTCGTCCGCGATAGCGCGGGGCCAGGGCCGGCTTCTCCTCGGGATATTGCACGGTGTCCGCCTTGGTGAACGTATGCTGAAACACAGTCCATAGCGTCTGGAACTGAGTCAAGAAGTCCTTCAACATGACGGCTCACCCACAGCCATGGGTGATACAGGCGAAGCCAGCTTTTCGTTCCTCCGATGCCCTATCGCCATAGGATGACGGCTCCGGTAACCAGTAAATTCAGGAACGACAGCGGCAGCATCACCAGCCACCCGAACGACATGAGCTGGTCATAGCGCGGTCTCGGCAGGGAACCGCGCACCAGAATGAACAGCAGGATAAAGACGGCGGTCTTGATCGTGAACCAAGCCAGGGGCGGCAAGACCGGCCCCAACCAGCCGCCGAAGAACAGAGTGACGATCAGGGCCGCCCCGAGGGTAACGCCGATGTACTCGCCGACGAAAAACATGCCGAACTTCATGCCGGAATATTCGGTGTGGTAGCCGGCCACCAGCTCGTTTTCCGCTTCCGGCAGATCGAACGGGGTGCGGTGAGTTTCCGCGAGAACCCCGATAAAGAACAGGATGAATCCCAGAAATTGCGGCACCACGAACCATCCGTCCCTTTGCGCTTCCACGATGGCGCGCAAATCGAAGGTTCCGGCCAGCATGACGACCCCCAACGCGGACATCGCCAGAAATACCTCGTAACTGATGGCCTGCGCCGTAGCCCTCAGGGAACCGATCAGCGAGTATTTGCTGTTGGACGCATAACCGGCCAGAACCACGCTGTACACCGACAGCGCCAGGACCGCCAGCACATAAAGCAAATCGAAGTCGAAATCGATGATTCCGATGTCCGGCGCGATCGGAATCACCGCGAAAGCGGCCAGCATGCATCCCATGATCACGACCGGAGCGAGCACGAATACCGGCTTGTCGGCGAAGGGCGGAATCCAGTCTTCCTTGCTCAGGATCTTGAGCATATCGGCGACGACCTGGAACAGTCCCAGAGGTCCCACGCGATTGGGGCCCAGACGGTCTTGCCAGATGGCGAGCAGCCGGCGTTCGACCCAGATCAAGAGCGCCGCCACGGTGATCAACGCCCCGAGAATGCCGGCGATATCGAACGGCGACCCCAGCGTCATGGCCTCTCCCCTTCTTTTTCGATGGCGATCCATGCCGGAAGATCGCTACGGAACAGACCGGCAAGGCCGGCGGAGATGCCCACGGCGCCTCTCGGCAAGGACGATTCCAGCCTCAGCGGCAAACGCACGACGCGCTCGTTCAGCCGCACCGCCAGGGTCTCGCCGACGCCGAGTCTTTCCGCATCCTCCGGGTGCAGCGCGGCATAGGCTGCCGGCACCCGCTCCGCCAATGGCGGCGATAGCGCGCTCAGCTCCTCGCTGCCGAAAACGTGGTAAAGCGGGATGGCCCGCCAACGGGCTTCGTCGCGTAGACGGTAGGGCACTTCGTCGAACCAGCGGGGCTCCGCCGTTTCCGGCGACTCGAAAAGCCTCACCCCGGGATCGCCGCCTCGCAAAGCCCCGCCCACCTCATCCTGAAATTTGTTGACGGCCTGCTGATGCGAATTCCAACCTGGCGCCCAGACGAATGGCAATAATGCCGGCGGCACGTCGACACTTGCGCCTTCCATGGAAAACGCCAAAGCCGAATCGGGGTCGTCGGGCGGCTTGGGTTCATGGATTTCGCGGTTTGCAAAC
>NZ_JBDIVO010000480.1:0-2829 GCF_039794385.1 Methylocaldum sp.
CGCACATGCAGGCGATCCTGCATGGCGCCGAGGCCAATCCGGCAATTGCGAGGAAGTTCGCCGAGTGCTTCGATGATCCGCCGCAGTTCTTTCCCTGGCTGTTCGAGCGCGCCGAACGGTTCGTCCATCAACAGGATGTCGGGCCGGTTCATCAGTGCGCGGGCGATGGCCACGCGCTGCTGCATGCCCCCGGAAAGCTGGTTGGGATAGGCGTTTTCGACCGGGGCGAGCCCCATCAGCCCTATCAGGGCGTCGGTACGCCCGGAAGCGATTTCCACGTCGGCCGAAGTGATCTCTTCGCGTTTGATCTTGAGCGCGCGGCAGAAGCGGATGTTTTCGCGCACCGTGAGCCACGGGTACAGGCTGTAATGCTGGAACACCATGGCGCGCTCGGCTCCGGGGCCGGACACCGGCCGGCCGTCCACCCGGATTTCGCCCGAACTGAGATCTTCCAGGCCGCCGATGCTGCGCAGCAGGGTGGATTTGCCGCAGCCCGAAGCGCCCACCAGGGTGACGAATTGGTTGGCGCGAATATCGAGGTCGACGTTCTCGAGCGCGGCGATGCGCCGTCCCCCGGTGTCGAACAGCTTGTTGGCTTGTCTGATTTCGATCTTGGCCGTCATGTTGATCACTTGAAGTAAAGCCAGGGGAAACGCTTGCGGTGCAGCCAGCGGAACGACTGGTCCATCAGGAGCCCGAACAGGCCGATCAGGAGAATGCCGGCAAAGATCTTGTCGGTTTGCAGGAAGCGCTGCGCCTTGAGAATGGCGAAGCCCAGTCCTGAATTGGCGGCCACCAGCTCGGCCACGACCAGGTAGGTCCAGGCCCAGCCCATGGTGACGCGCAGCGTGTCCAGCAGCGCCGGTTTGGCCGACGGCAGTATCACCAGCCGGATCAGTTCGCCGCGCGTCGCGCCCATGGTCTGCGCCGCCTCGATCTGGGCCATGGGCACGCGGCGGATGTCTTCGGCCATCATCAGCACCATCTGGAAAAAAGTGCCGATGAAGATGATGGCGATCTTGGCGCTCTCCTCGATGCCGACCCACAGCATCACCAGCGGAATGAAGGCCACCGCGGGCATGTAGCGGATGAAATCGGTGAGCGGTTCGAACAGCGCCTGCAGCGGCCGATAAGTGCCGATCAGCAGCGCCAGCGGCAAGGCCAGCACGGCGGAGATGACGAATCCGGCGGTCACCCGGTAGACGCTGATCCAGATGTCGCCCAGCAGGTCGTCCTCGGCGAACCAGCCGTAGATCCGGGTAACCACTTCTTCCGGCGCCGGCATGAACACCTTGTCCACCCAGCCGCTATGGGCCAGTCCCCACCAGGCCGCCAGCGGCGCCAAGAGGCCCAGCAGCGCGAGAACCAGATATTCGCGGCGGCCGATCTGTCCCCGTATCACCCACCATCGCTGGCGCGGGTTCGGGATGCCGCTGTCGTATTGAGCTGCCATTCTCTTTCCTCGATTGAAGCCGTTAAGAAAAGGTGCGAGTGTCCCCGGCGGAGGCGGGCCGCTGCCTATTTCCTGTCCGCGATTTCCTTTATCAACGAGCCGTCCACGCCCTGGGCGAAGCCCACGGTGCCTTCCATCAGCCGGTTGTCGAGCAGGAAGTCGGAAATGGCGGGAGCTACGTTCAGCAGCGACCGGGATTGGTCGGGCGGGCCGAAAGCTTCGAGGTTATCGGCCTCGGCGAAGAACTTGGTGCCGGGCAGAAAAATCTTGTACTCGTCGGTCTTGAGGCCGACGACCTTGGACATGATCTTGACCGCCTGGTCCGGGTGTTCGCGAATGAACTTCTCGGCGTCGTACCAGGCCTCGATCATGCCCAGGAAATCCTTGCGGTGGACGGCGAGGGATTTTTCCTGCACGACCAGGAGGTCGGGAATCAGTCCGGGGATGTCCTTGGAGCTGAACAGCGCCTTGCCCTTGCCCGACAGCTCGATCTTGTTGACCCAGGGGTTCCATACCACGGTGGCGTCGACACGACCGCTCAGGAAGGCCGCCGCAGCGTCGCCGGCGGACAGGTTGACGATCTCGACGTCCGCCTGCGTCATGCCGTTCTTGGCCAGCGCGGTCACCAGCAGGAAATGGGAGACGCTGAACTGCTCCAGCGCGATCTTCTTGCCCTTGAGGTCGGCGAAGCTCTCGATCTTGGGGCTGACCATCAGAGCGTCGTTGCCGGCCGAGTTGTCGTTGACCAGTATGGCCTTGAGCGGAATGCCCTTGGCCAAAGGGGCCATGGTGTCGGACCAGGTCTGGCAATTGCCGTCCAGCTGGCCGGCCGACAACGCGGAAATGGAATCGGTGTAGTTGGCGAACCAAACCAGTTTGACTTTGGCGCCGTGCTTTTTGAAATAGCCGTTCTTTTCGGCCACGTACCAGGCGACCCAGCCCGGCCAGTCGCTGACGCCGATCTTGACCTCGGCGGGAGACGGCAGGGGAAGCAGAAGAAGGCCGATCAAGGCCGGGAAAGCGAGAAAACGGCGCAAGGCATGAGCGAATAGGGACGACATCACGGGGCTCCTTTTCGGAAATTACACGGCGAGAGGGCGAACCGGTTCTTACGAACCGTCACGACCTCCCGGGCTTTTATCCCGCCGTGTAACCCCGCGAGCCACGGGGCCGGAAACTCTCGGACCAGACGCCCCCGAGCGGAGGGGCCGGAACCCTAGTCGCCATTTGTGAACGGTGCCGCCGAATGGCGCACCTCTCGTTACGGATGAGACCGAGCAGGATGCGTGCCAGCCTCGAATTCAGCGGCTTCGGCAAGATTCGGAACTGAATTGCGCGCGATTTGGACCGATTTCGGGGCGAGAGGTCGGTCTTGT
>NZ_JBDIVO010000481.1:0-2821 GCF_039794385.1 Methylocaldum sp.
CTGATCGATCGCGCCAGCTACGAACGAGCCTCGTTCCAGACGGCGCGAGTCCTGCGCGATGCGCTCGTCGAAACCTTGCCGTCGAGGCTTGCGCCGGAACTGGCCGCCGTCACCGAGCCTTGGCCGCTCGAATGCCGGTTGCGTGACGCGATCCGGGCCGAGCTGCACGCAATCTGCAACACCCTAACCGACGACAGCCGCGACTGGTCCGGCAATCAATAGGGTTGCGCCGTGACAAAAACCATCGAAACCGCCGCCGAGCTGATTGACGGAGCGCGGGAGCTGGACCGGCGAATCGATGCCTTGCGGCAGACGGCGGCGATGCTCTTGCGCGAAATGTCGCCCATCGAGGTCGAGGCCGTTGCCCGACGGCTTGGGGGCGGCTGGACTGCCGAGGCGCTTGGTTGGCTCGCTGACGGAGGTCGGCGTGATCGCCGTTGACGATCTGGCGGCGCTGATCGATGGCGAGCCGATAACGCCCGAGCTTGCCGACTGGATACGCCGTGGCCTTCGGGACGCCATTGAAACGGGGCAACCCCTGGAGCGAGCCTTGCGGCTGACGGAGCTTCCCGGCCGGAGCTGGCGGGATGCGGTCCGTCAACGCAAGGCTAAGCTCCTTGTACGCCAAGCGGCGGACTTGATCCCGGCGCCTACCCCTTGGAGCCGAGCGGAGTCTTTGTTGAAGGAAATCGCCGCGTTCAGGCGCTACCGGTGGAGCCGGCTGCAAGGTCTCGATACCCCGCCGGACACCCTGGACGGCATTGAGCGGCACCTATTCGGGCTTTTCCAGCTCAGGAACGGGGAGGTTAGTTATTCGGTAGGGGCCATTTACACGATACTGACCAAGGGCGATTCGTAGAGCGTGCGCCAGGATGGTGGCAAATGTCGTCCATGGACGACATTTGCGATGACCGAGTTGCTTGCGATAACCATGTATCGGTGTGCAGTCTGAAACGAAAACGGCAGCAACGGCGCCCCGGTCGTCCTCCCCGTGATTTCGCCCCACTCGAAAAGCACCCCCATTCTCTTCGAGTGACAGCCGGCGGAGAATGGTCCCCAATCCAACGAACCGGAGGGCCGCAAACCACCATGAACATCAATTTTTCAAAATTGAATCGCCTCGAAGAGGCAAGCCGTCAAGCGCACGCCGTGCTCCTGTCCGTCATGGAGCGCCGAGACGAGGCCCGTTCAGATTTTTATCGCCGCCGCGACCAACTGAGGCGAGACAGCTACTCGGCTCCGCCGGATATTCGCGGCCCTATCCACGACTGGCTTGATCGCGGCTGCTCCCCGAAGCTCCCGGAGCTCCCCGCAACCGTTCAGACGGTTGGATGGACGACGGACGGAACCACCCACCATGCCGAGAGCCTGAGCCCGTGGCTCCGTCATGTGGCCGCCGTCGCCGACCTCAGGGCCCGGTTTGGCGAACTCGACGCCGAGCACCGCCGCGCGCACCAGCGATGGGAATCTCTGAGCGCTTGCCTGCCGGCGCTACGCGATTTCGCGCGGCAATACGGACGCCGGACACCCAATCAAACCGCCCGCTTGGCAAACGAGGCCACTCTGCCGGATGCCGGCAGCGATGTCGGCCGAGCCCATGCCGGGTATGCACCACCCGACCAGGCTGCCGCGTCGGCTCCGACGGGCGGTATTTTCGGTTTTTGGAGAAAATAAGACATGGCGAAAACCACGAATTTTGATACCGAGCTGGCGCGAATCCGCAACGAGATCGCCGCCGCGAAAGAAAAAATCGAGTGGCTTGCGGGCGCGCCCCTGCCGTACGAAGAGGCCTGCAAGCAAGCCAGCGACGCCGTTCGGGCTCAGGCGCGGCACGCCGACCTGAGCGTCGGCCGGTTTTGTCGGCCGGGGTATAGGGGGTCGGATCTTTTGCGCTCCAGTGGCGACTTGACGCAAATCATGTGTCGACTGTTCCCCGAGGCGATGGAGCATCGCCTGCACGCGCTGATTGCGGAGTTCTACCAGACCGTCGAACCCGGTCCGCCGCTGGCCGAACGCGCCGGCCGCAAGCTCGAATTGGAGCAGATGCTGTTCGACCTGGAACTCGCTGAGGAGCGGCTCATTTGCGACTGGGAGCGCGAGCACGGCCAGGTTTTTCCGAGACGGCGAGAAATCAACGTGGCTGTTGTTTTGGGTAGTTTTGAGGAGGCAGCGTAATGGCTAAGAGACCCCAAGACACCGTTTTCATGGTGGTTCAGCGCACGCACCCGGATGGCCGTGTGTCGCTTTATCGCAGATTTGGCGAAGGCGCGGCCGAGCAGACGGAAAAATTGATTGCCGATTCAGCCGGCCAGCTGGCTTGGACCGGCGTGACCAACGCGGACGTTAAGCCGGCATTGCTGTATGGGCTTCAGGGATCCGCTGAGCCGTTGACGCGGGCCGAAGACCCTCAGAAAACCGAAAGCGACGGGATTCAGGCTATGTGGGATCGGGCCCTGGGCCGCTCCGACACCCGGCTGCCGGAAGCCGCAGCCCCGACCGCGGCCAAGCCGTCGCCCGCGAAACAATGTTTCATCCCCGATCCAGGCGGCGCTGTTGCCGGATCCGGAGCACCGGCTGCCGATCCTGCAACTCAAGATGCCTGGTCCAGCTATCTCGGGCATTAACCCAGTCCTCGTACCGCTGCGCCGTGTCCGGCGTGTAAATGTAGCGGTAGCGGAGGTCACGCCGGACACCCTTCTTCCCAACACCCGGCATCGTGCCGGGTTTTTTCGTAACGTTACGGAAAAAGCACTATGGCAACCGGAAAAAAACTCAGTCTCTCGATCCTGCTGAAAACCATCGATCAGGCCACCGGCCCGAT
>NZ_JBDIVO010000482.1:0-2813 GCF_039794385.1 Methylocaldum sp.
GACCAAACCGGTTTTCGCTATGTTAAAAAAAGCCATGCTCGTTCTTGCCCTGCTCGCGTCGACAACCGTTCTGCAAGCGGAAGATCCGAATCAGGCACTGTTCGCCGCGGCCGCATCCGGGCAGCTGGAACGGCTGGATTCGCTGCTCGCCCAGGGCGCGGACGTCAACGGCAAAAACGGCGCCGGCCGCACGCCGCTGATGGCGGCGGCATTTTCGGGCAATGTCCGGGTGATCAGAAAGCTTTTGAGTTTCGGCGCCGATCCCGATGCAGCGGACCAGCGCGGGGTGACCGCGCTCATGGAGGCTGCCGCGCAAGGCTACGAGGATGCCGTCAGGGCGCTGATCGCCGGCGGAGCGGACGTTTCCGCAAAAGAAAATTCAGGACTCACGCTTATCGATCGAGCCAAGAAAAGCGGGCATATGCGGATCGCAGCGATATTGGAACAAGCCGCGATGGTTAAACCCGTCTCGGAAGGCAAAACGGATGACGGAACGTCCGCGAACAAAAACCCGGACAACGTCAAGAAATAACGGACCGAACCTAAGAGGACAGGATCGTGCACATTCATATTTTGGGCATCTGCGGGACATTTATGGGCGGTTTGGCGATCATGGCCAAACAAATGGGCCATCACGTCACCGGCTCCGACCAAAACGTTTATCCCCCCATGAGCACCCAGCTCGAGGAGCAAGGAATCGCGCTCATGAAAGGATACAGCCCGGAGAATCTGGACCCGGCGCCCGACCTGGTCGTGGTAGGCAATGCCATCTCCCGCGGCAATCCGGAAATAGAAGCGGTGCTTAATCGGGGACTCGCCTACACGTCGGGTCCGCAGTGGCTTTATTGCTATGTGCTGAAGAACTCCTGGGTGCTGGCCGTGGCCGGAACGCACGGCAAAACGACCACATCGAGCATGCTCGCCTGGATACTCGAAAGCGCGGGACTCAAGCCCGGCTTTCTGATCGGAGGCGTCCCGCTCAATTTCGGCTTGTCCGCGCGTCTGGGCGACGGCCGGTTTTTCATCGTCGAAGCCGACGAGTACGACACCGCTTTTTTCGACAAACGTTCCAAGTTCGTCCATTACCGACCGCGCACGACAATTCTCAATAACCTGGAATTCGACCACGCCGACATTTTTCCCGACCTCGCCGCAATCCAGCGGCAGTTTCACCACTTGATACGCAGCATTCCGGGAAACGGGCTCATCATCGCTCCGGAGACGGACAAAACCCTGGCCGAAGTCCTGCAAATGGGTTGCTGGACGCCGGTCGAGAAAACGACTTTGGAAGAAAATCCCGAGAACGCCGTTTGGCGTGCTGCTCTGTTGGCACCCGACGGCAGCCAATTCCAGCTTTACCACCAGGGACGGCCCAGCGGCGTCGTGGAATGGAGCCTGACCGGCCGCCACAACGTGATGAACGCGCTTTCCGCCATCGCCGCAGCTCACCATGCCGGCGTAAGCCCCGAAGAGGGCGCGGCCGCGTTGAGCATGTTCAAGAATGTCAGACGCCGACTGGAAGTACGCGCCCGCATCGACGGAATCACCCTTTACGACGATTTCGCCCACCATCCCACCGCCATCGCCACGACGCTCGAAGGCTTGCGCGCGCGTGTCGACAGCGCCCGCATCATCGCCGTGTTGGAACCCAGGTCCAACACCATGCGCATGGGCGTTCACGCCGATACGCTTGCCGATTCCTTGAAGGCTGCCGATCAATCCATCATTTTCCAACCCGAAGACCTCGGTTGGGACGCCGAGCAGGCAATTCAGGGAGCCGAACACATTAGCGTATGCCGCTCGCTGGATTCAATCGTGGAGCGACTGGCGAAAGACGCCCGCCCCGGCGACCATCTGGTTTTCATGAGCAACGGCAGCTTCGGCGGGATTCACAAAAAGGTCGAGGACGCTTTGCGCGCGGCTATGTAATGTACGCACCGCGCGCATTTGCCGCTCAGTGCCAAAACGGCTTGGCCTATCGGAAGTGTAAGGGTAGGAGCCGCAACCGGGTGCGATTCGGATCAATGGTGAGCAACGCACCCTCTTCCAGCTCGGCCGTCATTTGCAACAGGGCATCGCTAACCGGCTTGCCGATTGCGTCCGGGCTGACATCCTCGGCACGAATTTGCACGACGCTGGGTTTCTCGCCGTGGGTTGCCGCAAGAATCGCGCTGAAGTCTAGGTCGTGCGTGAGCACCACGTAGCCGTTAGCCTTGGCGAAGGCCATGATTTCCGCGTCCGGGGCATTGGCTGCGCCGAGTGTAGACCAATGCGCCGCCTCGAAGCCCGCGTCAGCCAATAGGCTAACCCAGCGCGGTGACAGATTCATGTCGACCAATAACTTCATGCGCTCGCCAGCGTAATTTCCCGTTCTTCCGCACGCCACGCGGCGTAGCGTAGCGCCTGTAGGATATCCTCGCGTTCGAGGTAGGGATAATCCGCGAGGACCTCTTCGATGCTGTGCCCAGCTCCGATTTGGCCGACGATCATACCGACCGTTACCCGCATGCCACGGATGCACGCCTTGCCGCCCATGACGCCGGGTTGCTGAGTAATGCGGTTTAGTGATTCCATGTTCACCTCCTCATCTTAATTTATTGCGAGACTAGGCTATTGAGACCAAATTTCAAGAACTATTTTCGAACATGAACCTATGCGTTGCCCACGTTCCCCGGCTTAAGGTCATGGCGTAGAATGCTGGTCCAGGATTAAATATGCAGAAATCAGTATTGGAATTTACTCCATGAGAACCACGTTATTGACCCGGCCTATAAATGTAGGCCGGGTCAATCCGGGGCAGGGATGCCCCGGCG
>NZ_JBDIVO010000483.1:0-2809 GCF_039794385.1 Methylocaldum sp.
ATGCAAATGGGGACCGGCGGTCTGAATTCGTCCTCGGTGGATGTAAAAACCGCGAAGGATACGGTGGAGACAAATGCCGGTAAAAACGGCGTTCCCTGGATCGGCGGCCAGCGCGCGGGCGGGGCGGGGCAGGCACCGATCCGGGTCACCGCCGACACCGTGCGGGCCGGCTACAACATCGAGCTGGGCCGCCCGGTGACCGACACCGGCGCGGTGGTGAGTCCCTCGCCGCCACCTCTCGCCAAGGTCTGGCCGAGTCCGGACGAGGCGGCCGCCTACGCCCAGTATGTCCTCGGCGACGTGGCCGTCCGGACCGACAGGGACACGGCCCGAACCGCGACCCCCGGCCACGGCCTTGCCCCCAAGATCGAGCAGGAGACCCGGGAACTTCTCGGAGACTTGATGAAGATCGTCACCGGCACGACGGCGCCGGAGGCGGACACGCTGGCCAGGCTCTCGCCGCCAGGAACGCTGCTGACGCGCGAGGTCATCGACGGCATACGCCGTCTATCGACGCCTCAGGAACAGGGGATGGCGGTTCACAAACTGGCGAACGAAGCCGCCGTCGCCCGAAATCTCGAAAAGGCGCTTCTCTTGCGGCGCCTGATTTTGTCCGGGCGGATGGAGCCGAACATTTACGCCTCCCCGGCGCATGCCGATATTGAACGCATGCTCGCGGCCCTGGATAAGGACATCGACGCCATGTTGTTCGAGACGCGGATCCGCCGGGAGCTGTTCGCGCAGACTTCCGCGACCTTGATCGAGCTTCGCGAAGGGCGGGGCGAATCGGGTGCGATACGCAGGCGCCCGCCGCTAATGACCGGAAGCCGATCGAGCCGGGCGGCGCGGTACGCAAATGAGTGCGCGGCGCTTACTGCCCACGCTCGGGCTGGGTCTCGCGCTGCTGGCCGCCCTGATGATGCTGGTCGGCCTGGTCCTGGGGCTTTGGGCGTATCAAGCGGGCCTGCCGGCGGTCGAGCGCGCGCTCGATGCGGCGAAGCCGTATCTCGCCGCTTGGCGATTGCTGGTGTTTCTGATCCTGATCGGCGGGTGGCCGCGGTGGATGGATGGCGCGGCGCGGCGGTGGCGCTGGCCGGAAGCGAAACGGCGGGCGGTATTGGCGCTCCGCTGGCGAGCCGTAGCCTGGCTCCTCGTCATCGAGGCGCTATTTGTTCAGAATGTCGGCGGGGAGTTTGCCCGGAACTGGCTCTTGCCGGCTTGGCTCTTACCCGCAGAGAAGGGGACTTGATGGATGGTTGTCGGGCGCCGCTGACCCGTGTCGTATTCCAGGTCCAGCACATAGGCCGAGTGGGCATTGGCATCGGCCTTGAAAATCGGCGCGAACCGCGGCCCACGCCATTGCTGCACGTTGTCGCGCTTCGACGGAAGTCTGGTTTTGTCTGTTGTGCGTCCAGGCAGCAGGCCGACATTACTCGATCGAAAAAGAACCATCCGGCGTCACGGACGAAATGAAGCCCGGATTTGCGGAAAGTTTTTCCAGGAAGACCACCAGTACCCAGTTTTCCGGGCGATCGAGAAAGGCCAGTGAAGGAACGAAAATGGCTTCGGCCGGCGTGAGTTTTCTGACAAACTCAGCCGTGGCCCGAGCTACGGACTTGTCGATAAAACACTGTGGGGCGTCGGTGATCGATAAGGCGGCGAGCACTTCGGGATGGGTCAGATCCAACGTCGCGTGGAAGGCGAGATCGAAGCGGTAAACCTGGCGGCGCTTGACCTGCCGCGCTAACACAGGCGAACGGTCTTCGGTGATATGGCGGGCCATTTCCGCCAGTGCCACATGTTTATGGCGAGCCAAATATAGCGTCGGCTCCCCTTGGATATTCCAGCGATTATCGCGAGCGAGTCCCGCTCGGCTGAAGTCCAGCGGATCCAGCGGTCCTTGCGGCAGGTGGCGATAGGCGGTGCCTTGCCAGGCTTTGAGATGCGATTGGATCAAGGGGCGGGTTAATAGCCGAGTCCTTCGACGTCTGCGGCGAGTGCCGCGATGACGGTGTCGTATTCCCGCAAGCTCATCAGGTCAAGGGCGGTTCGCCCTTGGAATTCCGGCAGCGGGGTCGCGAGGAAGGTCTCGACGCCTTCAGGCGTGTAAACCAGGCTGGCGAGTTCGCTGATCTCCCGGATCTTAGCGAGATCCTTGATCGCGTCCGGGTTCCGCACGCCATCCTGCTTTTCCCAGCGCTCCAAGGTCTTGGCGCTCACCCGCAATATCCGGCCCATCGCCTCACGGGAGAGATGCAGGGACTGGCGGATCTTTTGCGGATTGATCTTGATGTCTCGTACGGCGTTCATCAGCGTCGCGATACGGGGTAGTAGGATGAGTAGCCACTACTCTAGGCAATGTCTAGACATTTGTCCAGATAAAAAATTAGACCTCATGCAACCGGCATTTCGCCTGACAGGACGGAAAACAGCCCAAGGCACTGCCAGGCGATCATGCTGTCTTGGTGGATCTTGGCGAGGTTGCACGTCGATTCCGGGACACCCGCCAGCCCCTCGGGACAGTAGCTCGCCGGCGACTGCGAGAAGCTGCGGGGTTTTAAGCCCATGTCGAGCTACTGCGATGCTCGGGGAGCCTCTCTGCGCTCTATACCATGTCGCCCTGGAAGTATTGCCAACTTACGGGGGAGCTTCAAGTCCGAGATCACGCGTCTCCAAGCTAAAGCCATCAAAAAACCCTTTCAAAACCAAACAAGGGTTTTCGTTTGATTTCCGTCTATTGGCTTGGGCAGACTCGCCGCCAGGCGCGTTGACTTCTAGCTGATTCGTAACGTCCTCCGCGCGCTTTTCT
>NZ_JBDIVO010000484.1:0-2806 GCF_039794385.1 Methylocaldum sp.
CGTCTGCACCCTCACCGGCAACGGCCTCAAGGACCCCGACACGGCCATCTCCCAGTGCACGGCCAAACCGGTGACGGTGGACGCGACCCTGGATTCGGTGAAGCGGGCGATTTTGGAGGCGATGTAATCCTGGAAGGAATTCGAAGCGGTATTTGTGCCTGACCGGTCGGGGATATGTGGTTTGTGAGGTGATCCAATGGCCAAAACGGCAAGATCGGAACAAGTGCCCAAAGCAATGGCCGAGACGTTCGCGGCTATTGTTGCGTTGACTGACGATTTCTCCCGGCGCCATTTGAATGACGAATATGCGCGACTCATACGTCGGGCAACCGCGGCTCTATGCAGGAAGCGGCCATCGCCCCTGGGCACGGGGAAACCGGATTCCTGGGCATGCGGTATTACCCACGCCATCGGCGCGACCAATTTTCTGTTCGACCCTAGCCAGACACCGACCCTGCCGGCCTTGGAACTGTATCGGGCTTTCGGGGTCAGCCAGAGCAACGCGCTCGCCAAATCCAGGCAGGTGCGGGATATCTTGGGCATGTCCCCCTTGAACCTGGAATGGCAGTTGGCCAGCAGAGTGGACAAAAAACCGGTAGCCTGGATGATTAGGGTGAACGGCCTGATAATCGACGCCCGCCAAGCGCCGAGAGAAATTCAGGAAATCGCTTTCGAAAAAGGGTTAATACCGTATATACCGGCGGATAAAAAGGAGTTCGACGATAAGCAGTAGCCTTTGCCCGACCGGTCTTCCGCAAACCATCGGGTGCCACACATGATTGATTCGTTTCTCGCCGAGAATTTTCGGCTTTTCGATCGTTTGAGAATTGACCGGCTTGCCCGTGTAAACCTTTTCGTCGGTAAGAACAATTCCGGCAAAAGCGCCTTGCTCGAGGCAATCGAGGTGTATGCGAGCAATGCCTCTCCCCGAACTTTGCTCAACCTTGTCAAAGCGCGGGAAGAAACCTGGAGCGGCAAAGCCCAAGTGGAATTCAGGCAGCTTTACGGCAATCCGATCCGGCACCTTTTTTTGGGGCACGAGCTGCCGCGAATCGGCGAGCGGGGAGTTGTTCTCGGTCCTATAGACGTGCCAGCAGACCAGGTCAATATCATTACCGCCGCTTTTAGAGTGGCTTCCGACGAGCAAGGTAATTTAACTCGAACCCCAGTTAATCAAACCGACTTATGGGAAACGGATGACACTATTGAGTTGGCGTTGATGGCGCGCGATGGAGAAAGGTTTCGGCGAATAATGCGCTTGGATGATGATCTCGAACGCGTTATGCGACGCAGTTATTCATCCTCATTATTCGAAATTGAAGCGAAATGTCCCATTCAGGTGGTGCCGACACGAAACATGGAAGGCCGAAAAATTGCGAAGCTCTGGGACATGATCGGGCTTACCGATCTTGCAGAAGAAGTAATTTCGGGCATCCGGCTGATTGATCCGCATATTACCGGCATCCAGTTCGTTGAAAGCACCGTTTCTCTTCGTGATGAACGAGTGCCGCTAGTGCGCACGAGCCTGTCTGACGAGCCTTTACCCTTACGCAGTATGGGGGACGGTATTACTCGGCTCTTTCACATCGTCTTGGCTCTTACGGCAGCTAAGGGCGGCATTCTCTTGGTTGACGAGTTTGAGAACGGTCTTCATTGGTCCGTGCAAAGCGCGGTATGGAAAATTATCTTCCGGCTTGCCGAGCGGCTCGACGTTCAGGTTTTTGCGACCACCCATAGCCGCGATTGCATAAACGGTTTTGAGGCGGCTTGGAAAGAAAATGAAAACCTCGGCGCTTTTTTCAGGCTTGACACCAACAAGCAGGGACAGGTACAGGCGAGAGCCTATTCGCTCGATACCCTCACGGATGCTCTCGATACGGCGGTCGAGGTTCGCTAGTGACGACATCTTGGTGTAGGCACGAAGGAGATGCCGTACTGTTGGTGGAGGGACAAAACGATTGCCATGTCATCCTGGCGCTTTGTGCGAAATTCAATGTTCCACAGACTTTTGGTATTTATGAGTGCGGCAGTGACGATCAGGCCATTCGGCGCATGAACGCGCTCATTTCACAACCCAATCCGCCTAGAGTGGTCGGTCTTGTGATCGATGCGGATAAGCCGGATTTAAGTGGCCGGTGGGCGATCATCCGAGGGAAACTGGCTCACTATGCGTATGATTTTCCTGATAGCCCGACACCTGACGGCACTATACTGGACTCTGCCAACGAGGAAACGCGCGTCGGTTTTTGGCTGATGCCGAATAATCAAGATTCGGGAATGCTTGAGGATTTTTGCTCGGAAATGATCAGCAAAAGTTCGGTTATCACAGTTCGGGAGTGTATCGAACTGGCAAAGCAAAAAGGATGTGCCACTTTTAAGGAAGTTCATTACTCCAAGGCGATAGTTCATACATTTCTCGCGTTGCAAGACGAACCCGGCCGTCCCTTGGGTCAAGCCATTACCGCGCATACTCTTCAATCTCATACTGCAACGGCTCAGAGATTCGTAAACTGGCTGTATCGGCTGTTTGGTATGTCCTAGCTGGTTTACATGATGGAAATTCATCCCCCGATTTAATGCCTGGCAAACGACGATGGGCAAAACTGCCTATGCTCACATGTATGGTCATCCATAATTCGACCCCATGAACGAAACTTACGACGCCTCATCCATCGAAGTCCTCTCGGGACTCGACCCGGTCCGGAAGCGGCCGGGCATGTACACCGATACCGCGCGCCCGAATCACCTGGTCCAGGAAGTGGTCGACAACAGCGTCGACGAAGCCTTGGCGGGTTATGCGAAATCC
>NZ_JBDIVO010000485.1:0-2801 GCF_039794385.1 Methylocaldum sp.
GAACGGTACCGCGAGGGAGAAAAACGCCTGCTTCGGCCCCGCTGTCCAGGCGTACCAGCAAACGGGATTTCTGGCGAGCCTCGTAAAGCAGGGTCAGGGTGTCGTGATGCTCCGCTCCCGGCGGGGCCAATTCTGCGAGTCTAGTCATGCCCCAAGAATCAAAACAGGAAGTACCGTTGGGCCAAGGGCAGCACGTTCGCCGGCTCGCAGGCCAGCAATACGCCGTCCGCGCGCACCGCATAGGTTTGCGGGTCGACTTCGATTCGCGGCATGTAGTCGTTGTGAACCAGCTTGCCTTTACCGATGCTTCGGGTATTCGAAACGACGCCGACGAGCTTTTGAAGTCCAAGACGTTTCGCAACCTCTGCTTCGGCCGCCGCCTTCGATAGAAAGGTCATCGAGGTGGCCTGGCAAGCGCCGCCGTAGGCGCCGAACATGGGGCGATAATGTACCGGCTGCGGCGTCGGAATCGAAGCGTTGGGATCGCCCATGGGCGCGGCGGCGATCATCCCGCCCTTGATGATGAGACTGGGCTTCACGCCGAAGAAAGCGGGCGGCCACAGCACCAGATCGGCCAGCTTGCCGACTTCCACCGAACCCACCTCGTGGGCGATGCCGTGGCTGATGGCCGGGTTGATGGTGTACTTCGCGATGTAGCGCTTCACGCGGAAATTGTCGTGCCGTGCCGGATCTTTCGGAAGACTGCCCCGCTGAATCTTCATTTTGTGGGCGGTTTGCCAGGTGCGCGTGATCACTTCTCCCACCCGTCCCATGGCCTGCGAATCGGACGAGATCATGGAGAATGCTCCGAGATCATGCAGAATGTCCTCGGCAGCGATCGTCTCCCGGCGGATGCGGGATTCCGCGAAAGCGACGTCCTCGGGAATGCTCGGGTCCAGGTGATGGCAGACCATCAGCATGTCGAGATGTTCGTCCACCGTATTGACTGTATAAGGTCGGGTGGGATTGGTGGAGGAGGGCAGCACGTTGGCTTCGCCGCAGGCTTTAATGATGTCCGGGGCATGGCCACCGCCGGCGCCTTCGGTGTGATAGGTATGAATGGTGCGCCCCTTGAACGCCGCGATCGTGTCTTCGACGAAGCCGGATTCGTTCAAGGTGTCGGTATGAATCGCCACCTGCACGTCGAAACGATCGGCAACCGAGAGGCAGCAATCGATAGCGGCCGGCGTCGTGCCCCAGTCTTCGTGCAGCTTCAATCCCATCGCCCCGGCGCGAAGCTGCTCCTCCAGCGCCTCCGGCAGACTGGCATTGCCTTTCCCGAGAAAGCCGATGTTCATCGGCAAGCCGTCCACCGACTGCAGCATGCGATGGATGTTCCAAGGTCCCGGCGTACAGGTGGTGGCGTTGGTGCCGGTTGCGGGGCCCGTGCCGCCGCCGATCATGGTGGTGATGCCGGACATCAGGGCTTCTTCGATTTGCTGCGGACAGATGAAATGGATATGCGCGTCGATGCCGCCCGCCGTGAGAATCTGGCCCTCGCCCGCGATGACTTCGGTGCCGGGCCCGACAACGATGTCGACGCCGGCCTGGGTGTCCGGATTGCCCGCCTTGCCGATCCCGGCGATCCGCCCGTTCTTGATGCCGACATCGGCTTTGACGATACCCCAATGGTCCACGATCAGCGCATTGGTGATGACCGTGTCCACCGCGGTTTCCGACGTGCATTGGCTTTGCCCCATACCGTCGCGGATCACCTTGCCGCCGCCGAACTTCACTTCGTCGCCGTAAACCGTCCGGTCTTCCTCAACCTGGATGAAAAGCTCCGTATCGGCCAGCCGCACCCGGTCCCCGGTGGTCGGACCGAACATTTCGGCATAGGCTTGCCTCCCGATCCGGCTCATATGACCCCCATGATCTTCTGTTGAAACCCGTAAACGCGGCGCTTGCCCGCGAACGGCACCAGCCGCACCTCGCGCGTCTGGCCCGGCTCGAAGCGCACCGCAGTGCCCGCCGGAATGTCCAGCCGATAGCCCCGCGCCAGATCCCGATCGAAACGCAAGGCCGAATTGGCCTCGAGGAAGTGATAATGGGAGCCCACCTGGATCGGCCGATCGCCGGTATTCGCCACGACCACGGTAATAGCCTCGCGTCCCGCGTTCAGCTCGATCTCGCCGTCTTCGACGATGATTTCTCCGGGTATCATCGAGTCTCCCCCCTACAAAATCGGATTGTGAACCGTCACCAGCTTGGTGCCGTCCGGAAACGTCGCCTCCACCTGCACCTCCGGAATCATCTCCGCCACGCCATCCATAACATCGTCCCGGCTCAGCAGAGTGCGTCCGTATTCCATCAGTTCCGCGACGCTGCGCCCTTCCCTCGCGCCTTCCATGATGGTGGCGCTGAGATAGGCCACCGCTTCCGGGTAATTGAGCTTCAATCCCTTGGCCTTGCGCCGCTCGGCGAGCAGCGCGGCGGTGAAGAGGAGCAGTTTGTCTTTTTCGCGTGGGGTTAATTGCATGGCCGGTACTACATTCAAAAACGAAAATTCATGGGTAGGGTGGGTTAGACGCGCCTCCTTTGACCCTTCCCTTTACACTACCTTCGTGCGCGTCGTAACCCATCAGATTAGCCTTTGAGCTTGCCCCGAACGTCGCCGGTGGGTTACGGCACGCATCAAACTCGCGTCTCAACCGGAAAGGTAATCGGAAAGCGTGCCTAACCCACCCTCTCATAGCCCAGTCAAGTCCCAAATTTCTGGTTTCACGGGGTCCTCTTTGGCCGCACGAAACCTGGGCGCCTTCAAAAACCTGAAAGGCGCGGAGTGGAATCGTACGGTCGGT
>NZ_JBDIVO010000486.1:0-2800 GCF_039794385.1 Methylocaldum sp.
GAGGAGCATCTGATCGCTAAGCTTTGTTGCGTAAGGAGGTTGAGAAAATCAGCCGTAGTTGCGGCCTAGCCCTCACCGGACTTATGCAACAAAGCTTCTTTTGGCCATTTTCAAACCCGTCTACTTAATCTCTCGTCGCGTACAATACGTTGCGCGCGGGGCGTTGTCGGTCAACTCCAAATCAGCTTTGTGTCGGACGGCTAGCAGCAGCGCCCATGATCGCGGACCCACTCAGCCAGTTTTTCTGCCTTATGCTCTGTAAGCTGCTCCCAAGAAAAACGCCATTGCCAATTGTCGGCGATCGTTCCGGGCGTATTCATGCGATGTCCATGACCCAATTCCAGGACATCCTGCATCGGTATTACCGCTAATCTCGCCACAGACGCGAGCGCGCATCGAACGAGGCTTTGCGGCATTCCCACTTTGTTATCCCCGCAATGATCAAGTAGGTATTCGGAAACACGATGACGCTGTTCCTCCGACAAGTTTTCGTACCAGGATAACGTCGTGTCGTTATCGTGAGTCCCCGTGTAGACCACGTTGTTCTCGGTGTGGTTATGGGGCAGATAAGGATTATCGTCGCCCCCGTCAAAGGCGAATTGCAGTATCAGCATGCCCGGAATATCAAACCGGTTGCGAAGCGCTTCCACCTCGGGTGTGATAATGCCCAGGTTCTCTGCAACCAAGGGTAAGCCCGAGCCGTTGAGCGTGGCGAATACCGTTTCCAGCAGGGCGTCGCCCGGAGCCTTCACCCAGCGGCCGTGAATCGCCGTTTCGGATTCGGCCGGTATCTCCCAGTATGCTTCGAAACCTCGGAAGTGGTCGATGCGTACCCAGTCGTAAAGCGCCAACTGACTCCGGAATCGATCCAGCCACCAGCGGAAGCCGGTCGCTTTCATGTGCTCCCAGTTATAGTGAGGATTTCCCCAGCGTTGGCCGGTAGCCGAAAAATAGTCGGGCGGCACTCCGGCCACGACGCGGGCATAACCGGTCTCGGTCAAATCGAAACATTCTCGACAGGCCCACACCTCGGCGCTGTCGCCGGCGACGAATATCGGCATGTCGCCGAACAACATGACTCCTCTCTGCTTGGCATAGCGTCTTAACTCCGTCCATTGCTCGAAAAAAACGAATTGCTCGAATTCAACCTGAGCGATGCGATCCGCCAGACGTAATCGGGCAGCTTCCAGCGCGGCTGGCTCTCGGTCCCGAATGGCGTTGGGCCATTCCTGCCATGCCTTGCTGCCGAGTTCCTCGCGTAGAGCAATGAACAGCGCATAATCCGATAGCCACCAGTTCTGCTTTTTAACGAATTCGTCATAAGCAGTGCGGTATTCGCTTTGCAAGCATGCTTGGAAGGAGCCGAAGGCCTGTTTTAGGCAACGAAATCGATAATCGGCGACCGAGATTTCGCCGATAGAATCCGGCGGCGCCGGTAGCCAGCCGCGATCAGACAGCCATTTAAGATCTATCATCAGCGGATTGCCGGCATGGGCCGACAAGCACTGGTAGGGTGAGCCATCGGCATGGGTCGGATTAATCGGAAGCGTTTGCCAGACGCTTATGCCGCAGTCAGCCAGAAAATCGACGAATCGATAAGCGTTTTGACCCAAGTCCCCGTTCCCGAGACTGCCGGGCAGGGACGTGATATGCAGAAGAATGCCGGCCCGACGCCGGTCCAATATGCTGTGTGCGTGCGTCAATTCCCCACCTTAACGACTATGAGTTGGGACTTTCCCAGATATGCTTTCGCTAGCGCTTAACGGGATGTTTGGAGATTTGGAGCGTCTTTTTCGCGGATATTGCTGGACGACAGTGGTTTGATGTCAAGAGACAAGTGCAAGTTAAAAGGCGTATCAAGCTGATTTGTTCCTTGCCGGGATTCCGGCAAATACGTTTTCGAGGACGGCTGTGCAATCCACCCGACGGGCGCCCGGGATTCGCCGCGGGTGTTTTGAGGGCATTGCGCGCGCAATTTTTCGATCACACTAGCTGGCTAAGGGGGATCTCGGAGAGATCGAGCGAAATAGCGATGTGGGCGCCATTCAAAACGCAAGAGCTTTTTTTATCAAATAATTTTCGATGGCGCTTTAAGCGCCAATGCAGAAAGCCGGAAGATTAACCGAGCCTCAACGGGCGAAATGCAGCCGCTGTCCGAGAGCGTCCGGAGTCACCAGAACCACGCCACCCGGACTGACATAGAACCGTTTTCGATCTTCTTCCGGATTCTCCCCGATCACGGTATTCGGTGGAATATGGCAGCCCTTGTCGATGATCGCTTTGGTAATGCGGCAGTGCCTGCCGACGTTAACATCCGGCAATATCACTGAATCCTTTACCTTGGAGTACGAGTTCACGCGGACATTGCTGAACAGCAGCGAGTGCCTGACTTCGGCGCCGGAGATAACACAGCCGCCGGATACCATGGAATCTACCGCCATTCCACGGCGATCGTCGTCGTCGAACACGAACTTGGCGGGCGGGGTTTGTGCCTGATAAGTCCAAATCGGCCAATCCTTATCGTATAAGTTAAGCTCGGGATCGATGCCGATCAGCTCCATGTTGGAGGCCCAATAAGAGTCCACAGTACCGACGTCTCGCCAGTACGCTTGTACGCCACTTTGTACATCGCGGAACGGATAGGCGAATACTCGATACTTTTTAATTACCGCGGGGATGATGTCTTTGCCGAAGTCGTGACTCGAACCCGGTGTGTCCGCGTCTTTGATGAGCTGTTCGAACAAGAAGCCGGTGTTGAAGACATAAATGCCCATGGACACCAATGCATGATCGGGCCGAT
>NZ_JBDIVO010000487.1:0-2798 GCF_039794385.1 Methylocaldum sp.
AAATGTTCGAGGCTTTGACCTCAGCCGCCGAGCAAATCGGCCTGTTCGACGACCCTTGTCGCATCGGGTTCAAGCAAGCCTGGGAAATCCTGCTGGCACAGCGCGGGTTCAGATTGGCCGGGCATGAACTGGTGCCTATCGGTAATGACGAATCGGATTCCCCTGGTCTCCTTACCTCTATTCCCCCCTTTGGAAAAGGGGGGCTAGGGGGGATTGGCGGCATCGCCCGCCATCTCACCGCTCTCACCCGCTACGGATTCTCCGCACCGATCCAAACCCTCACCCGGTTCGGCTTTCTGGACGGTTCGAAAACAGTGTTCGACTACGGCTGCGGACGAGGAGACGACGTGCGCGGACTCAAGGAAAACGGTATCGAAGCCGCCGGCTGGGACCCCTATTACGCGCCCGAGGAAACCCGGCGGAACGCCCATATCGTCAACCTGGGGTTCGTGATCAACGTCATCGAGGACATGGGCGAGCGCATCGAAGCCCTGCAAGGCGCCTATCGGCTGGTGGAAGAACTGCTGGTGGTTTCGGCCATGCTGGCCAACCCGGACGCTGTGCGCGGCACGTCTTATGGCGACGGCATTCTGACGTCGCGCAATACCTTTCAGAAATACTATACCCAGGGCGAGCTCCGCGCCTTCATCGCCGAAGTATTGGACGAAGAGCCTTTGCCGGTCGGCCCCGGCATCTTTTACGTCTTCAAGGACAAGGACACCGAGCAGCGTTTCATGGTCGGACGGCTGGAGAATCGGCGGAACATCCTGCGACTCTCCCATCTCTCCCGCCCGACAAAGCCGGCAAAAATCGGCAAGGCGGAAGCCAAGTATGAACAACATCGCGAGCTCCTGGATTCGCTGTGGGAATGCTGCCTGGAGCTCGGCCGCGACCCTGATCGCAGCGAGTTTCCACACTTGGACGCCGTTGCCGCCCATTTCGGCTCGCTCTCGGCGGCCTTGCGCTTCGTCAAGTCCCGCAAGGAAAACGCCGATGCCATCCTGGAACAGGCCCGGCGATCCCGCATCGACGACCTTCGCGTCTACTTTGCCTTGTGGCAGTTCGAAAAGCGGAAACCCTACCGCCATCTCGAAACCCGCCTGCAAAAGGACATCAAGGCCTTCTTTGGCGACTACCGGGCCGCTCTCGAATCCGGCCGGGAGCTCCTGTTTGCCGCCGCCAGTCCCGAGGCTATCGAACAAGCTTGCCGGGAAGCCGCGGAGCAAGGCATCGGCTGGCTGGAGGAGGGCGAATCGCTGCAACTTCCCACGCGGCTGGTGGTGCAACTACCCGCCATCCTGCGCGCCTATGTCGGTTGCGGCGTTCTCCTCTATGGCGACGTGAGCAGCGCCGATCTCATCAAGATTCATATCCGTTCCGGCAAGCTCACCCTGATGAGCTTCGACGATTTTTCCGGCAAACCGCTGCCGCGAATGCTGCAACGGGTGAAGATCAACCTTCGCACCCAGGAGCTCGACATCTTCGATTACGGCGAGCCGTACGAACCGCCTTATCTCTATCGGAAATCACGCTTCATCAACGAAGAGTTCCCCAATTACGCCGAGCAGCTGGCTTTCGACGAAGCGCTGGAAAACCTGGGAGTAGTCGACTTCAGCGGCTACGGTCTCAGCCCCGCGGAATTTCATGCTCGCCTGGACGCCGCCCGCTGGACCGTCGACGGTTTGCGCCTCGTCCGCAGCCGCAGCATTCCCGATTTGGAGGCCCCTTGCGGGCGTTATTTCACCTACCGCCAATTGATTGAGTGCGGCGAGACCCTGGCCCGCACCGGTTTACCCAATCGTCCCAAGGAACCCGACAGCTATTCCGCGCTGTACGATCTCGCCGTCAACATTCTGGACCCGGTGATCGACTACTTCGGGATGATCGAACTCACCTACGGCTTCTGCTCGTCGGAACTCGCCAAGCGAATCGCTGGCCGAATCGCCCCGGAACTGGACCAGCACGCCGCCCACGAACTGAACCGGAAAGGCAGACCGATCTGCCCCCGGCTCGGCGCGGCGGTGGATTTCTTGGTGCGGGACGAAAACATGGAAGAAGTCGCCCGCTGGCTCATGGCGAACCTTCCGTACGACCGGCTGTACTACTATGGCCCGGACAAGCCGGTGCACGTCAGCTATTCGGAGCGTTCGGCGCGGGAAGCGTATGAAATGAGAGTGATTGGCGGCCGAAGAATGCCGAGAGTTTTTGAATGACGAAGTGGCAGATTCGTAGCGCTGTTCAGAGTACCTTTCCCCGCTACAGTGCTTCCAATTAGACTTCGGGTTAGTCCACCTACTGGGAGCACGTTATGCAACACGTCGACATTCACGAAGCGAAAACCCATTTCTCCAAACTGGTGGATGCGGCTATGGCCGGCGAGGAAATCGTGATCGCGAAGGCCGGCAAGCCCGCCGCTAAGCTTGTCCCTTATCGCACCGAGACTCGAAAAACCATCCGTTTCGGCCTGATGAAAGGCGAAATCGAAATTGCCGCAGATTTTGACGCCCCTTTGCCCGATGAGATCGTCGCTGATTTTGAAGGTGACGGTCAGTGAGATTGCCCCTCGACACTCATGTGCTCCTGTGGGTATTGGCCGATGATGCTGCCTTATCCAATACGGCGCGTGCCGAGATCGATCGGGCAGAGGCGGTTTATGCAAGTGCGGCTTCGATATGGGAAATCAGCATCAAATCAGCTTTGGGAAAGCTCAAGATCGATCAGCGTTGTCTGCCGGATCGTCTGATCGAGGCGGGCTTTCTCCCATTGCCCGTCACCTGGGAGCATGCCAATGCCGTGCG
>NZ_JBDIVO010000488.1:0-2794 GCF_039794385.1 Methylocaldum sp.
GCATACTTGCTTCGAGGCATTTCTGATGCACCGCGAAGGGTATTATGAATTCAATTTCGCGCCGTCGAGCGAATGGGCCGTCTATCATTTTGAGTCTTATCGAGACGGCATGTCGGTCGTTAGACAAGCCCCACCTCCGAAAATTTCCCTGACGCTCGATGCCTATCGGCTTGGGCTGAATGCAATGATCGACCTGAACGGTCTATCGACCGAGATCGAGAGCGCAACCCTGAGCCTGGCATTGTCTGCCGTGATCGAAGAGCAGGACGGCAGGCTATCGTATTGGGCGTTCAAGCACCCGCCGGGCCAGCCGGATTTCCATCACCCGGACGGTTTCGCGCTCAGGCTCGATTCCGCCGGCAACAACTGAGATTTGCCACAAGGAGACATCGATGAAGTTTGGCATCGACCGGCTGCTCGACAGCCCGGATCTTCGCAAGCCGCTCCGGGGCCGCCGTGTGGCCTTGCTCGCTCATCCAGCCTCCGTCACCGCCGATCTGGTTCATTCCTTGGACGCGCTGGCCGCGCTCGACGGCATCAAGCTCGCGGCCGCTTTCGGACCTCAGCACGGTCTGCGCGGCGACAAGCAGGACAATATGGTCGAGTCGCCGGATTACACCGATCCAGCGCACGGCATTCCGGTCTTCAGCCTATACGGCGAAGTCCGGCGCCCGACCGACGCCATGATGGACAGCTTCGACGTGCTGCTGGTCGATCTGCAGGATCTCGGCTGCCGAATTTATACCTTCATCACGACTTTGCGATACGTACTGGAGGAGGCGGCCAAGAAAGGCAAGACAGTCTGGGTGCTGGACCGGCCGAATCCGGCGGGCCGTCCGATCGAGGGGCTGCGATTGCGAGCCGGTTGGGAGAGTTTCGTGGGGGCCGGCGCGCTTCCCATGCGGCATGGACTTACGCTGGGCGAGTTGGGCCGCTGGTTCGTGGAGAGCCTGCGCCTCGACGTGGATTACCACGTGGTGACGATGGAAGGCTGGGACCCGGCGAATGCGCCGGGCTACGGTTGGCCGCTGGGCGAACGCACCTGGATCAATCCCAGCCCTAACGCGCCGAATCTATGGATGGCGCGCTGCTACGCCGGCACGGTCATGCTGGAAGGCACGACCTTGTCCGAGGGCCGCGGCACCACCCGTCCCTTGGAACTTTTCGGCGCGCCCGATCTGGACGCGAACCGGATCGTCGCCGAGATGCGGGCGCTGGCTCCGGGCTGGCTGCAAGGCTGTCGGCTGCGCGTCTGCTGGTTCGAACCGACGTTCCACAAGCATGCCGGAAAGCTATGCGAAGGCGTGCAGATTCACGTCGAGGACGGCGCCTACGATCATCAAGGATTTCGGCCCTGGCGCTTGCAGGCACTGGCATTCAAAGCGATTCGCAATCTCTGGCCGCACTACGATCTCTGGCGCGATTTTCCCTACGAGTACGAATACCATCGTCTCGCCATCGATCTGATTAACGGCAGCGAACTGCTGCGCCAATGGGTGGACGACGCCGCCGCCGCTCCGCGCGATTTCGATGCGCTGACATTGCCCGACGAGCGCTCGTGGCAGGAGGAGCGGGAAGGGATACTCCTGTATCGGTGATCAGTTTCCAGCCGGTATTCTTCCGTTTTGGGGATACGGCCAAAAACAGCCGACGTTTCAAATGGTCCTCGGTCCAAGTCTTTGTTTCTTTACCGTAACATGTTTGTTTTTGCGGCTTTTGGACCTCGGGCAATAGCACGTAAATTCTTATTGATAGCTCGCGGGCGCCGTATCATCTAGCTTTGCGAGATAGAGCAAAACGAGCTGACGGGAGCGGTTCATGCCGTGGGCCCATTATTTGTAACGGAAATGATGCAATTTCCATCTCAGCTTTCCCGTTTGCGGCGTCAGGGAATTTTACGTATCTAACGCCTTGTTTTAGTGTGAGAAGCCGGTCAGATATCACTATTGTGAAACATCTCCGGTCGGATAAAGGGCTCCTTTGGCCTCGTTTTTTTGAAGAGCGCGTCAAAGATTTTTACGGGTCCGAGGCTGCATGGCAGAAGCCGTTTGTCGAGCAAGATGTGCAGGTTGAGGGAATGTTCACCGACCGCCAACCGCAGTAAACGTGAATCCAGCGGCCGAAACGGGAAACGCCATTGGCAGCGGATTTTTGGAAAACGGCTCTGCCCTCATCGTGAGAAAAGACGAATCGTCCGCCTTTGCCGCGGAGCATCGCGTGATATACGGTTGAATAAACGAAAGCCGGCTGAATGCTCCTGAAACGCGCTTAGAAGAGAAAAAAATGCCGGCAGGAAGCCGGCGTTTTTGTTTCGATTCGGCCAAATGACTCTAAGCTTCCGGATCGTACATATCGTGCTTTATCGTATGGCGGTTGGCTATCAGTTCGTCGATCGACGGTTCGTCGTTGAGCGCTCGCTTGATGGCCAGTTTGGTCGCTTCGTAATTGGTGCGGTACAGGTCCTTTTCGTCCAGATTGGGATCTTTGGCGCACTCGGGATCGATCCAGACCAGGCTGATGATGCAGAGGTCATTGACCTGATCGCGAGGAATGATGCCTTCGATCACGCAATCCAGCACAGCATCCGCCGTGGCCGACTGAACCACGCCGCCGAACAGGTTGACGTAGGCACTGCTTTTCATGGTGACTTTCGGCACCATCAGCGTCGCCGGGCGCACCTGCTGATTGCAGGCTCTGATCGCGAACATGCGGGTATGGCCCGCGGTCTGCCCCATCATGTTGGCGAAGGCTTGTCCGACCGGGCCGTTCACATCGCCGATCAGAATTTCCGGCA
>NZ_JBDIVO010000489.1:0-2781 GCF_039794385.1 Methylocaldum sp.
TGGGCGGCGGCCCGAAATACCAGGAGGGTATTTACGGGCCTGATTAATAAATTATTCCGGAGCAGGCTAAACGACCGGTAGTCGGCCGATTTTGGTCGTCATTCCACGCGGCGACAACACGTCGAGCGCATGAAAGTTTCTTGTGCTAGCCTCTTGCTTGGTTTCATTTTGGACGAAATACGGTGGGGGAGACAGTATGTTCGATGGGTTGATCGGCCGTGTGCCCATATACACGCACACTCTCGATGTATACGGCTACGAGCTTAGCTTTTGCAGCGGTGAAGCTCTGAGCGTAGGGACCAAAGACAGCGAAGATCGGTGGACCGAAGCGGTGCGGCAGGCCGGCCAGGCGCTGGATTTGAGAGATTTGGTCGGCGATAGCCGAGCGATGCTCCGGGTGCCGTCCACTTCTTTAACCGTATGCGAAGGATTGGCCTGGCCGAAGTCCCAGGTGGTTCTGGCGGTATCGGGAGACGTCTTGAATGATAGTGCGGCGGAGGAAACCGTATCCCGCCTGGCCGACGAGGGTTTTACCATCGCGCTTCATAATCCGTCCTGCGATTTGGTCGAACTTAGGCGCGAGGCCGACTTCGTATCGATCTGCTCCCTGGATGCCAGAAAGCTGAACGGTTTTAAGATCAGTTGGACGGCCCGCCACGACCAAAATCTGCATCTTCTGGTGAGAGACATAGAAACGCCGGACGAATACGATCGTTTCCGCAAGCTGGGTTTCGATTATTACGAAGGCATGTTTTTCGAGCGGCCCCGACATTTGCGCAGTTGCGATATACCGGGAAACCGCCTGGCCGTGCTCGAACTGCTTGCGCGGCTCCAAAGTCCAAAGGTCGACGTCGCCGAGGCCGAGGCGATCATCACGCGCGATATGACCCTGAGTTATAAGCTGCTCCGATTAGTCAATGCCGCATTTTTCGGTGTGACGAAGCGGATCGACTCGATCCGCCGGGCCGTGATTTTCTTCGGCGTACAGCGGATCAAAAACTGGGCGTCGGTCATTCTGGTCAATTCCGTCGATTACCGCCCGCGCGAGTTGCTGACCACGGCACTGGTACGGGCGCGAACCTGCGAGCTGCTGGCCGAACGAATGAAACGGCCAAATACCGAGCTTTATTACATAACCGGGTTATTTTCCCTGCTGGACGCCGTCATGGACGTTCCCAAGGAGGACATTCTGCGACACTTGAACCTCGATGACCGCATCGATGAGGCGCTGCTGCATGGTAGCGGCCCGATCGGCGATGTGCTCCGCGCCGCGATTGCATTCGAGCGCGCCGAGCCCGGTGAAATTCAGGGTTGCAAGTTTGAACAGGGCGTACCGGCGAGCGCTTACGTGGAATCGATCCGCTGGGCGACGGACGTTCGAAAGGCGCTGGAGGTTTCTTAACCGGGACTTTATGAACGGAAGAAGATGGAGATGAAATCCTGAGTGATTTGCTTGGCTATTGGGCCGCCTTCGTGGGAAAATCGTGATTTAAGCTTTCGAACCTACCCGATCGGAATGACTAGACTATGGCGGCTTTACCCGCGCAATTGATAGACCGCTTCGGGCGGCGTATCAGTTACGTTCGCATTTCCATCACCGACCGCTGCGACTTTCGCTGCATTTATTGCATGAGCGAGGACATGGCTTTTTTGCCCCGCGCTCAGATCTTGACGCTCGAGGAAATCCTGGCCGTCGCCACGGCGTTCGTGGAACTCGGCGTCGAAAAGATACGCATCACGGGCGGAGAGCCCCTGGTGCGCAAGGGCGCGGTCGATCTATTGCAAGAAATCGGCAAGCTGCGGGGCTTGAGAGAGCTGGTTTTGACGACCAACGGATCGCAGCTGGAAAAAACCGCATTGCTGCTGAAGTCCGCCGGAGTAAAGCGCATCAATGTCAGTCTCGATTCGCTGGATGGCGACCGGTTCCGGAAGATGACCCGGATAGGGGACTTGGATCAGGTGCTCCGCGGGATCGACGCCGCGCTGGATGCCGGTTTCGAACGACTCAAAATCAATGCCGTCGTGCTCAAGAATCGCAACCATGACGAGGTGAGCGATCTGGTCGACTATGCGATCGCCAAGAACATCGACATCAGCTTCATCGAAGAGATGCCGCTGGGCGCGGTCGATGGGCACGACCGTGCCGAGGAGTATTATTCCAGCGACGACATCAAGCGGGATCTCGACCGGCGTTTTGTCCTGCTGCCCACGCCGGAAACCACAGGCGGACCTTCCCGTTATTACCGCGTGTCCGGCACCCACACACGTGTGGGGTTCATATCCCCGCACAGCCACAATTTCTGCGGAACCTGCAACCGCGTGAGAGTGACGGCCGAAGGCCGGTTGCTGCTCTGTCTGGGCAACGAACACTCGATAGATCTGAAACGGGTCTTGCGAGCCAATCCCGGCGATATGCACAAGCTGAAACATGCGATCGTCGATTCGATGGCGATCAAGCCCGAACGGCATTATTTCGACATCAAGGCACAGCCCGTGATCTTCCGCCACATGAACGCTACCGGCGGCTGAGCCCCAATGCCGTTAAGTTAAGACGAATGACGTCACCCCGGCAGGGAAGGGTGGCTTCGGTGCTCCCGAAGACACCGTTTGCGATTGGAATGCCGGGGTCCAAAAGCCATGGACGGCAGAGGCCGATCACTTCCTTGTGCACTGGATTCATGCCGCACAGTCCCTGTGCGGCACCCTACGGGCGCTTCGCGTGCAAATCGGCCATCCTGCCGATTTGTCCGGCACAAATTTGCCAGGAGCAAATTTGGACGT
>NZ_JBDIVO010000490.1:0-2750 GCF_039794385.1 Methylocaldum sp.
AGCCTGATCCGCTCGTCGACCTGGGTCGCGCGCAATTTCTCGGTGGCTAAGGTTTCTTCGACGCGCCCGATAGCCTCCAGCTTTTCGGCCGCGGCTCGTTCCTGTTCGCGAAAGCCGATCCAGGGCCTTTCGGCTTCGTCGGCGGCGTGTTCGCGGCGCAGGGCAGCGAGCGTATCGACTTTCTGGCGATAAGCGGCGATTTCCGAGTCGAGTTCCCGGATGGCGTTCGTCAGTGCAGCCTCCTGATCGAGCGCCTCGGCATACGCTCCCCGCGGCTTGCCCGCCGAAGGAGTCAGCAACTCGTTGCGGGCGGCTTCGACCGTCGCCAGAACCGAATCGCCGCCGCTGCTGGCTATCTCGCCCAGCGAGGCGTTCAGAGCGGTACGAAGATGGTCTATCGCATGCGTCACCGAGTCCCGAATGTCGTGCCCGGCTCCCTGCTGGATCCACAACAACCCCGGAATGCCCCAGTGCTCGGAACCGCTGGCGCCCCGGCCGGCGTAGCGAAAACCCAGGAGTTCCGCGAGATGGTCTTCGGCCTCGGCACTGTCCAGCCGCTGCGTGCCGATCTGCAGCTCGCAGCGCTTCTTGCCGAGAAAACTCTTGAGGAGCCTGTAATGAGTATCCCCGA
The DNA here is from genome assembly GCF_039794385.1 of Methylocaldum sp. Taxonomy (NCBI): domain Bacteria; kingdom Pseudomonadati; phylum Pseudomonadota; class Gammaproteobacteria; order Methylococcales; family Methylococcaceae; genus Methylocaldum; species Methylocaldum sp. Next base: position 632 of record NZ_JBDIVO010000490.1, read on the forward strand.
TGGCGAACTCCAGTTCGACGGTGGGGGATGCCGATGTATCGCCCCAGGGACGCAGGTCGTCGACGCTGCCGGAACGATGCCGTTCAAAGAACGCAGCGCGGATGGCCGAGACGATCGTGCTCTTGCCGGCTTCGTTCGGTCCGGTGAACAAATTTAGCCCCGGTTCGAGGTCCTTGATCTCGATCGGTTGCCGGAACTTCTTGAACTGTTCGATACGGATGCGGGAAAGTCTCACAAGGAACCTCCGGCTTTCGCGTGCTGAGCATCGAGGATGCCCGCCAGCAGGGCCAGCGCTTCCCGTGCGACTTCCGCGTCCGCTCCGTCCTGGCTTGCGCGGAGCTCGGCGATGACTTCGCCCAGATAGCCGTCCGCTTTCAAGGCGTCGATGTCCTCCGCGGTCGGTTCGAGACGTAAAGCGGACAAATCGGCCAAGAGGCTCCGGGCTTTGCCGCGGGCCTGCTCGATAGCCGCGCAAAGACGCCGGTATCCGTCGAGATCGGTTTGTCCGGACAGTTCAAGCTGCACGACGTCCGCCGGTCCGAAAGCCGAAATTTTCGGCAACGCTAGCTCGACATCGCTCGGCACCTGAAGCGCTAGCGCTTCCGAATGCCAGCGGTATTGGCCAGTCGCGACCGGCGTCACCGTCGGCACTGCACGCGGTTCCGACAGTTCGACCAGCAGCGCCCGGCCGGATTCGTTGGATCTGAAGCGATCGGTTTCCGGCGTGCCGCTGTACCAGGTGCGCGGATCGATCTGTTTCGTGCCGTGCCAGTCTCCGAGCGCGAGGTAATCGAGGCGCGCTTGCCCGGCACGTTCGGCGGCGATCGGGTTGGGCGAATCGATATCTTCCGCGAGAATGCCCTGAACGCTGCCGTGGGCCAGCCCGATCCTCAGCATTCCGGCAGGCGTCTCGGCCCCGGCGAACCATTCGGTCAGGTCAGTATGGGTATGGCGCTGGGTCAGCGGCGCGGGCAGCACGGCGACACCGATCGATTCAAGCAGCACCGGCTCCGGCTGAAGGCAGACGGTCACATTGGCGGGAATGGCCCTGAGGCGGAGCGCGCGGGTCCAGACGGATTCGGCGAGCGCCGCATCGTGGTTCCCCGGGAGCAAGATCCACGGCCCTTCGAAACCCGCCATCGAATGGAAGAGCCGGTGGATGGTCTTGTCTGCGACGCCCTGCGCATCGAAAACATCCCCCGCGACCAGCATGAGGTCGACTCGGTTTTCGCTTGCAAGCTTCGCGAGCCGCTCGACGGCCGCGAATCGAGCTTCCGCGAGAAGAGCGCCATCGTCCGGCTCGAACTGTCCGAACAGCTTGCCGATCTGCCAGTCGGCGGTGTGCAGTAGCTTGATCAAACGGGTGTCCCCGGTTGTAAAGGGTTATTGACGATCGACGAATAGTTTAACGTGAATAACCGATTGACAAGCTCGGTTATCTTCAAGTAAAAACCTTATAAAGGACATGGAATTAAAATGCCTGGGCAAGGACCGTCGGCGAGTGACGGCGCACACTCTTGGGAAACGAATCGCGCCGAACCATGCGTCAACGATGCTTGAGCCATGCCCGCGGGCGCTCGAGCGTCTGATCAGGCCGCTCATTTCCGCAATCCGTCGATCCACACGAACAAAAATATCAGGGGGAGTGGATGGTGAATTCCGAAAGCTTTTACGATGTCATGCGCCGGCAGGGCATCAGTCGCCGCAGTTTTCTGAAATACTGCGGGCTGACCGCGTCGGCTCTGGCCCTGGGGCCGCAGTTCGTCGGCCAGATCGTCCACGCGATGGAAACCAAGCCGCGCACGCCGGTCCTGTGGCTACACGGCCTGGAATGCACCTGCTGTTCCGAATCCTTCATCCGCTCGGCGCACCCGCTGGCCAAGGACGTGGTGCTGTCGATGCTCTCGCTGGACTACGACGACACGCTGATGGTATCCGCCGGCCATCAGGCCGAGGCGATACTCGAAGAGACCATCCGCAAGTACAAGGGGCGCTACATCCTCGCGGTGGAGGGCAATCCGCCGCTGAACGAGGACGGCATGTTCTGCATCATCGGCGGCAAGCCTTTCGTCGAGCAGTTGCGTTACGCCGCCAAGGATTGCCTCGCGGTGATCGCCTG
>NZ_JBDIVO010000491.1:0-2733 GCF_039794385.1 Methylocaldum sp.
CCTTGATCAAACCTAAGATTATTCTGGCCGTAGGCCGTATTGCCGCGCAAAACTTATTAAAAACCGCGACGCCCATCGGTAAACTACGCGGCCAGGTGCATTATTACGACCAGATTCCGCTGGTGGTGACTTACCATCCCGCTTACCTGCTGCGCTCGCAAACGGAAAAACGTAGGGCATGGGAGGATCTCAAACTAGCCATGCGGGCTTTTCGACAACAAGCATAATTATGTCCGCCATGTTCGATTTGTTCGGCTTGTTCGAGCGCATCAGGAAATTCATCAGTTATGATGCCGAAACCGAGTTTTATTACCGACACTTTCCCAGCCTCGTGAAGAGTGCCGAGTTGATCATTCGTCCGATGCGGCGGTCAGACCTTAAAGTGGTGGCCGCCATTGAGCAAAGTGCATACGAATTCCCTTGGGAGCCGACCACTTTCCGGGACTGCTACACCGTAGGATATTGTTGCTGGGTAGGCGAAAGGGCAGGCCAGGTTGTAAGTTACGGGATCGCGTCGGTGGGGGCGGGGGAGTCGCACGTACTCAATCTCTGTGTGTCGCCGCAAAATCAGGGACAGGGCTACGGGCGCTTGATGCTCGAGAAACTCATGGCGGTCGCCAAGGAGCACAAGGCCGAAACGATTTTTCTCGAAGTGCGTCCTTCCAACAAGCCCGCCATCAAACTTTATCACCAACTGGGGTTCAACGAGATCGGTACCCGCAAAGGCTATTATCCGGCCCGAAACGGCCGGGAAGATGCCCTGGTCATGGCTCGCATGCTGTAATCGCCGGATCGAAAGGCATCTCGTAGGTCGGCAATCCATTGCCGACAAGTTCCTCGCCGATCCAGCGCGTCGGCAACGGATTGCCGACCTACGATTTCACAATCCTCAACATTAATCCGCAGTAAAAATCGCTCTAGCGTCTACGACGGCTCAGAAAAACGTGGCGGCTCATCGAGGGTTTCGAACCGGCCGAATTTGAGCAATATCGTCGGCATAAGCAGCAGATTGAAAAGGGTGGACGATACCAAACCGCCGATAATGATCGCGGCCATGGGACCCATGATCTCGCGCCCCGGATTGTCGCTGTCGACGGCGATGGGCAGCATCGCAAGCGCGGTGACTAGCGCCGTCATCAAGATCGAAGGGAGGCGTTCCTGTGCACCCTGAATCGCGGTTTCCAGATTCCACGACTTGTTTTCCCGTTCTACCAAATGCCGGTAATGGGAAATCAGCATAATCGCATTGCGTACCGTGATTCCGAACAAGGTGACGAACCCTACCATCGACCCGACCGAAAGCGTACTGCCCGTCAGGAATGCGGCAGCAACGCCTCCGGCCAGCGAAAAAGGCAGATTCACCAAGGTGAGGAGCGTATGGCGCACACTGTTGATGGCCAAAAAGATCAGCAACATAACGCCAACACCCGACAGCAGCGCATGGACCGTCAGTTCCCGGCGTGCTTTACCTTGCTCCACGGCGGCGCCGCTGAACTCGGGATAGACGTCCGGCGGAAAATCGATGGCGGTGAGCGTTCGCCGGCGAAGTTCTTCCATAAACGACGCCGTGTCCCGACCGGCCACGTTTGCCGTGACGGTCTGCACACGCTGGCCGCCCCGATGAAGTATGTTATACCGTCCGCCGACCTGCTGGATCTCCGCGATTTGGCTCAATTCCACGATAAGACCATCCGCGGTGCGCAGCGGTACGTGCGCTACCGTTTCCGGCCGGTGCCGCAATTCCGGCGGCAGAATCACCGCTACCTCGTAAGCGCGATTGTCCAAGTAATAGGCGCCCGCGATCCGTCCCTGCAAAGCCGTTTGCAGGACATCGGCCACTTCCATCGGACGCAAGCCATAAGCGGCCAAATCGTCGAGTTTCAGCCGGATTTGAAGCTGAGGCGTGCTCGGAGGCGATCGCAGTTGTACGTCGATGGCGCCGGGAATGGTTCGGACAAGATCGGCGATCTGGCGCGCTTTCTGATTGAGTTGGTCGAGGTCGCTTCCGTAGAGATTGATCACGATCGGTGCCGTGTAACCGGAAATGGTTTCGTCGACCCGCTCGGTCAGAAAGGTGTTCGCTTCGAACAGGATTCCCGGAAAATCGTCCAAGATCTGTCTGAGCCGGTTCAGCACAGATTGTTGAGCTTCGCCTGAAAGCGGCTTCAGCCGAACTTCGTACTCGCTGTAGTGGCTGCCGTAAGTGTCGGCACCGCGCTCGGCTCGGCCGGCCCATTGCGAGACCGATTCGACTTCCGGGATCTCGAGAAATTGCCGGGTCAGCAGCCCGCCGATTCTGAGCGATTCCTTCAATGATGTGCCAGGAAGGCTGCTCGTGTGTACGATGTAATGGCCCTCTCGAAGTCGGGGCAGGAATTCTCCGCCGAGATCGGTCAACGCCAGAATCCCTAATCCGCAAATAACCGCGCTGATCGACAGCGTTGCTCTCGGCCGTTTTGCAACGGATCTCAGCAGGGAGGCGTATTTGGGCTGAAGCAGCCGAATCAGCGGCGGGATCTTGTCGGTCTTGCCGCTCTTCAAGAGCATGTAGCAAAGCGCGGGCGTTACCGTCAGCGCTACGAGCAGGGACATGAGAATCGCGAGGATATAGGCATGACCGATCGGAGCGAACAAGCGTCCTGCAATTCCGCCGAGCGTCAGGAGCGGCACAAATACCAATGCGACGATGAAACTGGCGTACACCACCGAGCTGCGTACCTCCATGGAGGCATC
>NZ_JBDIVO010000492.1:0-2715 GCF_039794385.1 Methylocaldum sp.
GATGCCGGGCGACATCCATGCCCTGAGCATCACTGCCTTGACGCCAACGGAGCAGGCGGCTTAGCACGAGGTTCATAAACGGCTTTTTGGGGATAAGCAGAGAATGAAGCTTCAGATCGAGCGGCCCTACATCGAAGCGATGGTCGAAGAGTTCCCGGATTTGGCGCACTTGAAGGAACAATTGCGTTTCGGCAATCGCGTCGAGGTGCCGTTCAGGCAACTGTCGAGCCCTGCGCTCGCGTTTTTAGGGAATCTTTACCGGCAGGCGGGGCCGGAGATGCAGGCCAAGGCCGCGCAACTCGCCACCTTGCAGCAGGCCATGAACGACGACGGAGTGCGCTTCGAAGCCGAAGACCTCGAGATGGTGCTGCCTGCGATTGCCCGCTACTTGGCGGCGGATGCCATCCGCGGCTGGCTGTTCACCGCGAGCGTGGCCGGCCGACCCCTGCCTTACGTCATCACGCGGCTCGACTACACCCCGACCTCGAACGACGAGATCGGGAAAGTCTTCATCGAGCTGAAAGCCAATGCCAAAGGGGCAATCGCCACCCAAACCATCCGAATCATGCCGAGCGACATCGCCGGCAAGACGGTGGCCGAGATTTTCGCCGCCAAGGGGTTCCTCAAGGAAACGCCCGAACTCATCCGCAATTACGACGAGACCGCGGAGCGTTACTTCGATTGGCGTGCCCGTTACGGCGCTCAGTTTTCCGGAAAAGGCACCGGTTTCTACGCGGAGGACCCGACGGCTTCGCACCGGGATACCGATTGGTCCCGCAAGGACGTTGTGGTGCTCTCGTCCGGCGGCGGCAGCGCGCGCCTGGTCAACGATGAGGGCATCCTGAGCTCGCGCGCGCTGACCCTGGATGCGCCCGGGGATATTCTGGGGCCTTATCTGCGCAAGGCGGCCAAGAGCAATCACTATGAGGCCGAGGACGAGGTCCGGGAGTCTCAGGACGCCATGCCCAAGGGACTGTTCACCCAGTTGCCGGTGCATTTCTACATCCTCATGTTCCACCTTGACCTGCACCATTATCTCTGGGTGCACGTGGACGACATCACACCCTACGAGTATCAGCCGGCCCTGAAGCAAAAGCTGATTCTGCCGGAGGAACAGACCGATCTCATCGACATCCTGACCGCCGAGATGGATGTCCTGATGGACGATATCGTCGCCGGCAAGTCCGGAGGCACGACCGTGCTGTGCGCCGGTCCTCCCGGCGTCGGCAAGACTTTGACCGCGGAGGTCTATTCCGAAATCATCCAGCGGCCGCTGTACCGGGTGCATTCCGGTCAGCTGGGGCTGAATGTCGCTGCCATGGAAACGGCGCTCAAGGACGTTCTGACCCGTGCCCAGCGCTGGGGTGCGGTGATGCTTATCGACGAGGCGGACGTCTACATCAAGCGGCGCGACGACAACATCACCATGAATGCCGTGGTCGGGGTGTTTCTGAGGGTGCTCGAATATTTCAACGGCCTGTTGTTTCTCACCACCAACCGGGTGGACGACATCGACGAGGCCATCGTGTCGCGCTGTATCGCGCTGATCAAGTTCTACCCGCCGGATCGGGAAAATCGGATCAAGATCTGGAAAGTGATGACCGAACAGTTCGCGTTGGAGGTCGCCCCGCCGCTGATCGACGAGCTGGCGGATCTGTTTCCGGCAGCCACCGGGCGTGACATCAAGGGACTGGCCAAGCTGGTGGCGAAATACTGTCAGCAGAAGCGGGTGCCGCCGTCCCTGGAAGTTTTCAAGCGCTGCTCGATTTTCCGGGGGATGGACTTGGGTCTGGCTGCATAGCGTTTCCCGCAGAGCGGTACACGGAAGCCATTCGGCGGAATACGCTTCGCTATTCCGCCCTACGGATGAGCCTTGATGGCCTCGAAGGTGCTCGCCATTTCGTCGAGGCTGATTTCGGTCGCCAAAGCGTCGGCGAAGACGTCGTCGCCCGCCGTCCAGCGTTCCTGGAGCTTGCCGTCGGCCAAGGCCATGGAGACCGCCTGGTTGAGCTCGTAGGCGCCGAACGCGTAGCCGGCATCCCGAAGCGCCGATTGCATTGCGTGCTGAACCAGGCTGCGGACGGTCATGTGCGGGGCGGAGAAGGGGATGTCGCCGGCGCGTCCGGCCGCGGCCTCGACACAAGCGCGCTTGTCGTAGGAGGCATGGCCTCGGCAGGCGAGTGGCCGTACCGGGTAAATGACGCAGACGCCGTTGGCGATGAAGGGACACCGGCGCCTGAGAGCCACCCGTTGCTCTTCGCTCAAGCCTCGGGTTACGCGATCGGCATCGGCTAGGCGCTGCTCGAGATCGACTTCGGCGCGTTTCAGGGCGTCGGAGGCCCAACGAACGTAACGCGCGATCAGCAGAATTTCGGGCGCCGTCGCCGTGACGCGGAGCGTGCAGCAGGTGGAGCATCCCTTGTGGCAGGCCAAGGGGGGCAGTCCCTCGGACTGAATTTCGACATTGCCTTCGAAACTGCTGAAGGCCTGTTCCAAGAGTCCGTCGATCAGGTCTTCGCGACCGCGCCGGGCGGCGAGGGTTTCGGTAAAGGCTTGGTGCTGCGCCTTGAAGAAGGCCAGAGGACCGGATTCATCCGGCATCGTTTCTTCCGACATGGGTGATTTTGTCATGTGTGAAAGTGCGCATATTGCGATCTCGACGTATCCGGGTCAATGCACTTGTCCCGCTTCGGGGCTTTCCCGCAGCTCGGCGTA
>NZ_JBDIVO010000493.1:0-2714 GCF_039794385.1 Methylocaldum sp.
GACCAGGTTCGAGTAGATGTGCCGGACCATGAAAAAAATGCCCAGAGCTATCGCTACCGTAATCACAGCGGTCGTCACCGTTATCCGCGACACATCGCCGAGCAGTGCGATATCGGTTTCTTCCTCCGGCAGAAACAGAAAAGCCGTCGCAAGAGCCGTGGAAAACACGACGGCGGTGAGCGCCTCGAGATGCAGCCTGGTCACTCTTTCCAGATACCAGATAAGAAGCATCCCGAAACCCAAGAACAAGACCGCACCGATGGAAACATCGAAATCGTACAGCAGCGCCAACGCGATCCCGGGCAAGGTCAAATGCCCCAGGGCGCCGCCCACCAGCGCCATGCGCTTGCTCAGCATCAGCGAACCGAGGTAGCCGGCGACCGCGCCGGTGGCGCCACCAAGGATCAGGGCAAGCAGGATTTTTCCGCTCATAAAATCACCGATGGTGATGCTCGTAATATTTCACGCCGGTACCGTAGAGCGCCTGGAGCTGCTGCGGCGTGAGCACTTCCTGGGGGGCGCCCATGCAAAGCTGCTGCCGGTTGAGGCAAAGCACGACCGACGCATATTCCCACACCACATGGAGGTCGTGCGTCACCAGCAGGATGGTCAGGGGTTTTCTTTGCCGGTAGCGGTTGAGCAAGGTATAGATCGTCTCCTCGCCCCCCACGTCGATGCCCGCGGTGGGCTCGTCCAGCAACAGCACGTCGGGATCGTTCACCAGCGCCCACGCGATCAGCATGCGCTGGAACTGGCCTGTCGACAAAGCTCCGAACGGTCGTTGCAGCAGGGATTCGTCCAGTCCGACCTCGGCGAACATCCGTTTCACGGCGTCGACATCGCGGGTCTTGAAACGAAAGAACTCCTCGATACTGAGCGGCGGAAGCTCCTGGCGTTGCAGAAACTCCTGAGGCGGCAGATAACTGATGTTTCGGGTCTGCCAGGTGACCGTCCCCTGATAAGGGATCAGGCCGAGGAGCGCCCTGAGCAGCGTCGTCTTTCCCGCGCCGTTCGGTCCCAGGATCACGAAGACGGCGCCCTCGGCCACCGAGAACGAAAGATCGCGGATGATCGTTTCGTCGCCGTAAGACACCGAAATCCCTTGGACGGTCAAGATCGAAGGCTGATTATCCGTCATGTTCCCGTTCGCCTTCCGTTATGCTTCCTGAGCGGATAGTGCCAAACCGGGAGCCAGAGGACAAGCCCGCAAAACTTCGTGTCCGCCAGCGCGCCTCACCTTAAGCGGCATCGCGTTAACCCCGTTTCTTGCTTTCGGCGGGAAGCCGTCGCAAACTCGAGTCTAATCATCAAGGAGGAAAAGCATGGTTTTCCGGAAAGACAAGCGAATACTGCGGCCATCGGGACGCATGCCGATAGACCGGCGGACGCTGAAAACGCTCGTCGCGCCGATTTTCTTGCTTTTGTCGCTATGTAACGCCGTCTTGGCCGAAGAAACCCGGATCATGCTGCGGGTGAAAGGCGTCGATTCCAAGTTCGTCGGCAGCGGTGTCGGTGGGGTACGGGCGGTGGTCGAGGACGCCGAGACCGGGGAGATTCTGAATCAGGGGTGGATTACCGGCGGCACCGGCGACACCAAACGCCTCATGGAAACCCCTCACCAGCGCGGTCAGCCGCTCGCCGACGACAACACGGCGGGTTATTTGGCCCGGCTCGACCTCGCCGAGCCACGACTGCTGCGCTTCAAGATATTCGGTCCGTACGGACAGCGCCAATCTCTGCAAGAGGCGAGCGTGACCAGTTGGGTCGTACCCGGCAAGCACATCATCGGCGACGGCATCGTCATCCATTTACCCGGTTTCATCGTGCGCGGCGGAATCTCCGCGCTGGAGAAAGGTCAGGCCAAGCTGGAAGCGGAGGTGACGATGATGTGCGGCTGCCCCATCAGCAAGGGCGGCCTATGGGATGCCGACAAATACGAAGTAAAGGCCTTGCTGAAACGGGACGGCAACGCGGTGGGCGAATATCCTCTAGCATTCACCGGCGAAGTCAATCATTTTGCGGCACAGGTGCCGGCGCGGGACAAGGGGGACTATGAAGCGGTGATTTACGCCTACGACCCCGGCACCGGCAATACTGGTGTGGACAGAGTGGTCTTCGGAGCCAAATAAGTCCGCCACTGTCCCGAGCGCTGGAGCGGCCCACCCAAGCCACTCGCTCTCGATTGCCCCGGCGCTCCATGGCTATGGGTCGCCTTTGGCGGTTATGACGCGGCCTTCTTGCAGAAGAACCAGCGAGTAGGTCGGGAATCCCTCCCAATCGCAAACGGGCCTTTAATCGGCCCCTTCCAATCGCAAACGTCGCTTTAGTCGCGACCTTCCAATCGCAAACGGCGTCTTCGGGAAGGGGCTGGCCGGCGCTCCCGGCCAGGCCGTTTGCGATTGGAAGGGTCATCCCAGCGCTCCTGGGATGACCGTTTGCGATTGGAGCGCCGAAGCCGCCCTTCCCGACGCCATGCCCCGGCCAAGCGTCTTCGTCGGCAAGGGATTGCCGACCTACGACCGTACATCCCCATAGGTCGGGAATCCCTTCCCGACGCCACGGCCCGCCCGAGCGTCTTCGCCGGCAAGGGATTGCCGACGAATGCTTGAATCGGTTCACCCGAGCCGAAGGCGCCAGCGACTTCCGCCAAGCCTGTTTTGCCGTACGAGCGAATTGTGCGGCCAGTGCGATTGACTCGACGTGGTCGTACTTAG
>NZ_JBDIVO010000494.1:0-2712 GCF_039794385.1 Methylocaldum sp.
CAAGCTCGAATGGCGCAACGTGACAACGGGGGTGCGAGGCGCGGAATGGGTCGAGATCACCGAAGGCATCGAGCCGGGCGACCACGTCGTTACCTCGGCGAACTTTCTGATCGATTCGGAAAGCCAGTTGAAAGCTGCGGTGGGGGGTATGGCGGGGATGAAGCACTAATGAAAAGGCGGCACGTCTCCCGTCAGATAAGCAAATGCAGGCCAAGGCTTTTGGCCGCCGCGTTGAGGCGTTTATCGAAACAAGCGAAATGTAGAGGCTCACCCGAATGCTGATGGAAGAAGTGAGCGGCGGCCAGGTGAACGCTGTCGTAACCGCGCAAACCATAAGTAAAGGCCATCTCCGCCGCGCTCTGGGCAAGAGGCTCGTCGACCTGGACGATGAGGGCGTCCGCCCAGTCGCTTTGAAACTGGGCCAGGCATTGATCGTAATCGATGTCCTTGATATCACCCATGCGCCATCGTTTGGCGAACGCGGCGTGGACCTCGACGTAGGCGATCAAGTGGGATATCAACAGCACCGCCGTACTGGCCATCCGAATGAACTCCGGCTGCCCCGGTTCGGCCACGTAAAGTTTCACCCAGGCCGAACTGTCGAGGTACAGGTTCATTCGCGGTCTTCGAGCACAGTGTCCACGATCGAGCCACCCTTGATGGAGGCCACCGGGCGATGCGGATCAATATGTGCCCGCTTGCCGCTCCATTTGATCTTGCCCGCCGCAAGCAAGGCTTGCAGATTGGGTTGCCCGGCACAGGTGACGGGGTTCAAAACGGCCACCGGTTTTCTGTGGGAAGTGATCACCACGGGGTTGCCTTCACCAACGAGGCGCAGGTATTTGGAGAGCTTGTCTTTGAATTCGTGAACCGATATTTCCATCATGGCCCTAAAGTAAGCTATGGCAGTAAAAATATTGCCATATTATAGACTTTATTTCGGCTCAATGTAGCCATATCCCATCAAGGAGAATGGAGTGTGGTAGAATGCGTCATCGAGTTCTGCGCCAAAAACCGCTTCATCGTGTTCCTGCTGGTGTTCGGCCTGGCCTCGGCGGGTTTTTGGAGTTTAAAGAACACCCCGATCGATGCCCTGCCGGACCTGTCCGATACCCAAGTCATCGTCTATGCCAAATGGCCGGGACGTTCGCCGGACCTGGTGGAAGACCAGATTACCTATCCCATCGTAACCGCCTTGATCTCGGCGCCCAATGTCACCGTGGTGCGCGGCTTTTCGGACTTCGGCTATTCCTACGTTTACGTGCTGTTCAAGGACGGCACCGACATTTATTGGGCCCGTTCGCGCGTCCTGGAATACATGAGCCAGTTGGCCGGACGGTTGCCCGAGGGCGTGACGCCCCAGCTTGGGCCGGACGCCACGGCGGTGGGCTGGGTATTTCAGTACGCCCTCGTCGACGAGACCGGACAGCAGGACCTCGCGAGTTTACGCTCCTTCCAGGACTGGTATCTCCGGTATTGGCTGGCCAGCGTGGACGGGGTGGCGGAGGTGGCGAGCGTGGGCGGATTCGTGCGCCAATACCAGATCAACCTGGATCCGACCAAACTGCTGGGTTACCGGCTATCGGTATCGGACATTGTGGACAAGGTGCGGATGAGCAATTTGGACGTGGGCGGTCGGGTGGTGGAACTTTCCGGCGCCGAATACATGGTGCGCGGCCGCGGCTATATTAAATCCGTTGCGGATATCGAGAGTATCGCGGTGGGGGTGAATCCCGGCGGAACACCGATCTTGCTGCGGGATGTCGCGACGGTGACGCTCGGGCCGGACATGCGGCGGGGTCTGGTGGAACTCGACGGTCGGGGCGAAGTGGTGGGCGGCGTCGTGATCATGCGCTACGGCGAAGACGCCCCCAAGGTCATCGACCGCATCAAGGCGAAACTCAAACAAATCGAGCCTTCGCTGCCCCCGGGCGTCAAGATCGTGACGGTTTACGACCGCAGCGACCTGATCCGGCAGTCCATCGCCACGGCCACCGAGAATCTGATCGAGGAACTGATCGTCGTCAGCGTCCTGATCGTAGGCTTCCTGCTGCACTTCCGCTCGGCCCTGATCCCCATCATCACCCTGCCGCTCGCTGTGCTTATCGCCTTCATCCCCATTTATTTTATGGGGCTCGGCCTGAACATCATGTCCATCGGCGGCATCATCGTCGCCATCGGCGATATGGTGGACGCCGCCATCGTGATGGTCGACAACGCCCATAAGCGCCTGGAGGAATGGGACCGGGGCGGTCGACGGGGCAGCCGAGAGCGGGTGCTCATCGATTCCGCCAAGGAAGTGGGCCCCGCGATTTTCGCATCGCTCCTGGTCATTGCCGTGGCGTTCATGCCGGTGTTCACCCTGGAGGCCCAGGAAGGCCGGCTGTTCAAACCATTGGCCTGGACCAAGAACCTGTCCATCGCCATGAGCGCGGTGCTGGCGGTGACCTTGATTCCGGCCCTGCTGTCGCTCCTGATCCGGGGGCGCATCCGGCCCGAGGCGCGCCATCCGGTGAGCCGTCTTTTGCAGCGAGCCTATGCGCCGCTGCTCAGGCTCGCGCTGCGCTACCGCGTGTCCCTCATGGTCTTGTCCGTTTTGCTCGTCGTCAGCATCATTCCGGTCTATCAGCGGATGGGCTCGGAGTTCATGCCCCCCCTCTACGAGGGCACCATCCTGTACATGCCCACCACCTTGCCCGGCATTTCGGTGAC
>NZ_JBDIVO010000495.1:0-2711 GCF_039794385.1 Methylocaldum sp.
AAGGACTTTGTGGGAAGGGGCGTCCTGGCGCTCCCAGGACGGCCGTTTGCGATTGGAAGGGGGACTTTGGTGCTCCCAAAGTTCCCGTTTGCGATTGGAAGGGTCGCGACTAAAGCGACCGTTTGCGATTGGGAAGGGATTGCCGACCTACCTATCGGGCTCCCTGATACCGAATCGGAAAGTGCTCTAGGGTCAGGCGTTTACTTTTTTGAATTTGGCTTCTTTCATTTCAAGAAGCAAACAACAAAGGTCTGACTGTGTCTTGCAGTTCGCCGGCAAGCCGGATATCGACAGTATTTCGCCGCCGAGACAAAAACGGCCCTGAAGTTTTCCGTTCGAAGTGCCCGTGTCACGGGCACTCGGTACGACAGGTTGACCTTTACACCCGTTTAGTGTCAATTTTCCGTCACTGAACTCTCTCAGGACTTACTGCTCAAGGAGTGTCCTATGGTGGTGCAAGATCAGGATTATTGGAAGGATCGGGTTTCGGTGCCCGGAGAAGTGCGCAAGGTACACAAATCCGGAAAACCCGTGCGGACCAGATGGCGTCTCGTGCTTGCGGCGCTCCTCGGCCTTAGCGCTCTCGGGCTCGTGCTCGTGCAAAGCCACGGCGGGTTCGGCGGACTTGCCGATCGCGTTACGCCCCTGCCTGCTGCGCTGCAAGACATTCATGCATCGGTCGAGCAGGCATTGGACAAACTCTTCAGGGCCGAAGACGACGATAAATTGACGCCTCTCGTCAACGAGTTATCGGAAAAGAAAAAACGGTTTTATGACCGAATCGCCGACTTTGGGGCCGAGGCTAAAGCCAGGTTGTCGATAGACGAAACCTTTTACGGGTTGGAGGATGCCGTGAACGGGTTCTGGCAGGACGGTTTGAGCCGAATTGATCGAGCGGTTCGGCAGGACCTTCTGGTCAAGGGGGCCATTCTGGGCATTCTGTTGCTCATTTGCGTTGGCTTCGGCTCGGGTCTGCTGGCCGTGTTTACCCGATCGGTCCGGCAACTGGACGAATCCATCCGAAGACTGGGAGCGGGAGACTTCGGCAAACCCATCCGGGTTACCGGACCGAAAAACCTTCGGCTTCTCGGTGATCGGCTCGACTGGCTGCGCACCCGTTTGCTGGGTCGGGAAGAGTCGAAGCAACAGTTCATGAGCAAAGTCTCGAACGAATTCGAAACGCCGCTTTCCGGCATTTTCGAAAGCACCGGCCTGCTTATGGCCGAGGCGTTGAATCCGAAGCAACGCGACCTGTTGGCGCGGCTGAGCCAGGACGTTCAGAAACTGCAAAACCTGTTCGATGAGTCGCTCCACTATGGCCAGGTCAAGGACAATCCATCGCCGCAACCGAAGGACGCGGTGAACATGAAGACGTTGCTGGCATCGGTGATCGAAGATTATCGGGACTCCCTAAATGCGAAGTCCCTCACCATCAAGGAGTTGATCCAGCCGGTCGAATTCCTCGGTGTTCCCGACCAGGTGCGGACGATTGTCGACAATCTGCTCTCCAACGCCATCAAGTTTTCTCCGGAAGGGGGCAAGATCCGGATCATTCTTCGTGACTTGGGAACCGGTATGCAACTGGAGGTCGAAGATGACGGTCCCGGAATAGACACCACGGAGCGTACGCGGATATTCGAGCCGTTTTTTCGAGGCAAGGCGGCCCACATGACCGACACCGAGGGTGCCGGCTTGGGGCTGGCGATCGTGAGCGAGTGCGTGGCCAATCACCAGGGAAAAGTCGAAAGCATCGAACCGCGGCAGGACGAACAGGGCGCCCGCATCCGGGTCGAACTTCCGCTGGTGGAGGTTTCTTAAGTAAAAGCAGCCCATATAACCTATCTAGGGCGGAATAGCGTATCCCAATCGCAAACGGTCATCCGGGTAGTGCCCCGACAACCCGCCGCCGCATGGGAACCTTCCATTCGGCGCATTACGCTAAAGCTAATGCGCCCTACACTAGCTGAGATTATCCAAACCTGCGAGTTTCAGGGCATAGGATGTGCTGAACAAAGTGAAGCGCATCGATCTGAACTGCCCCGGACTCGCGAGCGAAGCGGGACAGCGTAGCGTGGCGAGGCCGCCCATAGGGTGCCGGACAGGGATTGTCCGGCATGAACCCATCGATCGCGACCGATGCGCCTCCTATCGTCGGCAGCATCCTATACCAGTCAAGAGTCGGTTTGGGTCAAGTTATCGATGGGAAGACACTCCATGAAACTCTCCGACTTTCACCATAGATCTATCGCACCCCGAGGACGGCTGTTCATTAGGGAATAACCGGTTTTGCTGCCGGGCGCACGCGGATTCCTTCGAAGACATAGCAAAGAGCCTGTACCAGCAGGCCCTCGAACCCTTCGACACGCTCAGGACAGGCCCTTCGACGAACTCAGGGCGAACGGCCCACTGGACAGACTCAATGTCTTGTCAGGCGGGACCACCAACCGACTTGATGAACTCGTCCGCCTCCCGGATCGACACTTCCATGGACCTTATAAGCGCCGAGATATCGGTTTGGAGGCTGTCGAGTTCGCCCCGCAGGGAGGCGATGGCTTGGGCATTGAGGTTGTGCTTCAGGAATAGAACCTGATCGCGGAACGTCAGCAATACCGGCTCCATTTTGGATTCGGCGCGTTTCATGGCGGCGATGAGCTGATCGTAGCGCCGGCGCGTCCCCGTGAGCTTTTGCTGGCTGCTGCGCTTGAGCGACG
>NZ_JBDIVO010000496.1:0-2697 GCF_039794385.1 Methylocaldum sp.
CAAGACGGCGCTCCAGATTATTTATCGCGGGAAAACCCCCGGTTCTGCCGAGGGACTCGCAAAGTTTGACATTTCCGGGAGTCAGGTATTGTCCCAATTTCGCTGGGCCGTCATTCCGGCAGGGATTGCCGGAATCCAGTTCACAGGGATTGTGAATGGTCGAAACCATCCGTGGTCACTGGACCCCGGCACTCCAATCGCAAACGGGCCTTTAGTCGGCCCCTTCCCTGCCGGGGTGACGACATGGCTTTTGCCCGATGGCGGTCAGGCCCCTTTGAGGGGCCAGCCGTCGAAAGCCACTGGCTTTGCCGGTGGATCGTTACTTCACGCAAACTCCAATAGCCGGAATAAGTCCTTCGACTTTTCTCAGGACAGGTTCTGCGTTTCCGGCTTTGTGTTCTTATCCCGTTTGCCGCGCCGAGCATCGGAGCTTTCTGCGGGAATAACCCGTAAGGGGCGCAGAATGGATTCTGCGCGGCGATCGAGGGTCATGGATGACCCTTCGATCGCCTCCCGCCGAAAGCGACAAATTCGCCGGGAGCGAATTTGAACAGCGGTACGCTGGCCCGAAGGGCGAAAACCAAGGATGGTTTTCGTAGCAGCGCAGGACCCAAGCGGCAACCGGGCGGCTTTTTCTTTGGTTACCTTCTTTTGGCCGAGCAAAAGAAAGTAAGCCGACCGTGGGTTCGGAAACCCACATTCAAATAGCTGTCGCGCAAGCGACTCCTCATATTTACGATTTGCGGGAAGCGCTGCTTAAGCCGCTTTCGCCAACGCCCGCCGCTGCTCGTCCAGACCGTCCCAAAACACCGCCACGCCGTCGAGCATTTCGTTGCCGTAACGGATGAAATCATCCTCGTCGATGTCGCGGGTGAAATAAAGCTCTTCCAGTTCCTCCTGGGTATGCTGGGCGTGCTGGGCTTCGAGGCGGTTGTGCCAGGTGAAGAAAGCGAGCGGCAAGTTCGAGCCGGTACGCGCGTTGTAGCGGACCAAACCGTCGATCAGTTCCTGCCAGAAACCGGCCGCCGCCCAGTTTTCCACGGCATAGCTCGCGGCCTGGGTGATTGCGTAGTTCTCGTTGCCGTAGAGCCGGATCAGTTCGTCGCAGAAATGGAGGGTGGCGGGGGTGCCGTGCCTGCGGCCGCCGAGATCCAGAAATCCGAGTCCGAGCTCCCCGGCGATTCGCAGCAGCCACTCGAAATGCGCCGCACGGAAATGGAATATGCCGCCTTCCACCGTGCCCTCGGTGGAGACCAGTTCGGGATCGACCTCATGGTCGGGATCGCGCGTGGCGGACCTTTTCCGCCCGGCATTGAAGACGACGCCGATTTCGTTGGCGAGAATTTCCTTGGAGGCCCGCATGCCTTCGAGAGAATCGGCATTGATCATTTTTTGAAGCTGGGCCACCAGGAACTGGTTCGAAAACACCGAGAACTGGACGATGAACGCCCGGACCTGCTCGAAGGTCTGCTCGCCCTGGCTGAACCAGGCGGTATAACGATTGTTGGTGATGATCCGGTGTCTCAGCATTTCGGTGTCTATGCGCCGCTGAAAGGCGAGAAAGCGTTGGGCCTTGTCGACCGAATACCCGGTCCGGTTCGTCGCAAGCGCCTCGAGCGTCGGAGCGGTCAGGCCCGACAAGCGGTGTTCCTCGGCATAGCGCTCAAGTTTGGAGTCGGCGACGGCTATCATGGAACCTCCTCATAACATAAGAAGGAAAACTACTTATTTGACCCGCGAATTCGTTCCGAATTTCTCCGGCAGGTCGGCAATCCGTTGCCGACATGGGCACTCCCGGCGCTACGCCAGCCCGAAAAATTCACTATTCGGCGTCCGCCTGCTGCTCCGGTGCCGCGTCGCGGAATGCGGTGAGCGCAAGGCAGCTTTCGTCGATCGCTCGTATTCGGGGGAACCCGTTCAAATCGCAGCCGAAGCGCCGGGCGTTGAACACCTGCGGCACCAGGCAGATATCCGCAAGGGTCGGCGTGTCGCCGAAGCAGAATCGGCTGCTGCCTCCGTGGCGGGCGAGCTGTTCCTCGAACGCCCCGAACCCTTCCTCGATCCAGTACCGAATCCAGGCGTTTCGGGCCAGCTCGTCCTGGCCCAGCACCTCCGCGAGATACCGTAGGACCCGAAGATTGTTCAAGGGATGAATGTCGCAGGCGATGATTTGCGCAAGCGCTCGGACGTAAGCCCGCTCGTCGCGGCGGCGTGGCAGCAGCGGCGGGTCGGGATAGGTGTCGTTCAGATACTCTATGATCGCCAGGGACTGCGTGAACGGCGTTCCCCGGTCCACCAGGGTCGGTACCAGTCCCTGCGGATTGATTTCACGATATTTGGGTTGCCGCTGCATGCCCTTCGCGAGATGCACGAATTGCGGCCGGTAAGACAATCTTTTGAGGTTCAAGGCGATGCGGACCCGGTAGGCGGCCGAGCTTCGGAAGTAGGTGTACAGCTCCAGCCCCATCACTGCAGCACGTCCTGTTCGATGGCGCCGAAAACGGAGCGTCCGTTCCGGTCCAGCATTTCGATCCGTACCGTCTCGCCGTGCCGGAGATAAGGCGTCCGGGCTTCGCCGGATTCGATCTGTTCGAGGACGCGTTTTTCGACGATGCAGGAATAACCCCGGCCGGTGTCCGCGTTGCTGACGGTGCCGGAGCCTATGATGGTGCCGGCGGGGAGGGGGCGGGTCTTGGC
>NZ_JBDIVO010000497.1:0-2696 GCF_039794385.1 Methylocaldum sp.
GCGCCGGAACGCTCGGCCTTGCCGCACGCTGCCGCCGCGAGCGTTGTGGCAATACCGACGATCGTCCCGGAAATCAGTGCATCGAAACTGCCGTTGCTGTTCGTACGCATTGCTATCTCCCGCCGGCTGTCCGGCTTCCGTGCGATCCTTTCCCGAATTGCTCGCCGTTCCGCTCTACTTCCCTGCGAAACGGCAGTTCGCCCCTTATGAAAAATGACCTTCCGGGCGAACCGGGGTTCCTTCCCGGAGAAGAACGGCCGGACAAACCGCGGCGGGGGCTGCTCGATCGATTCAGGGATAGGAACCGCATCGACAAGCAAATGCGCAACCACGGCCATCTAATAAAGTGCATCGGCCGGTAACGGGATTATCGACATGGCCTTCAACGTCATCGACGTCTTCCTTCTTCTGCTGATTCTGTTCGCCGTCTGGGGTGGATGGCGGCGCGGTTTCATCCTAGGTTTTCTCAATCTTCTGCGCTGGCTGGGCAGCTTGCTTGCGGCCTGGTTCTTTTATCGACCGGTGGCGGATTTACTGGGTTCGAAAACCGGTTTGTCGAGTACGTGGCAGCAGCCTGCCGCGTTTCTTCTCATCGTTCTGCTCACCAGCTTGGCCATCGGGCTGCTCGGGAATGCGCTGCTCAAACGCTTGCCGCATGGCATTCACCGACGGCTCTTCAATCACCTGTTCGGCACGCTTCCGGGATTGGCCAACGGGCTGATAACGGCAGCCATCGCCGCCGCCTTGTTGTTCGTGGTCCCGCTGCCGGGCGATCTACGCGAGGATGCGCGCGAAAGCGGGACGGCGAACCGCTTCGCGGTTCTGGTGGAACGGCTGACCACGGCTCTGATGCCGATTTTCGAAGATGCGCTTACCCACGGGCTGAACCGCCGGCTTCCGGTTTACCCGGAATCCGACGAGCATATTTCGTTGCCGTTCAGGGTCGGAGCCCCGCAGCCGAGACCGGCGCTCGAGGAGCAAATGCTTGGACTCGTCAACCGCGAGCGCGCCACGGAAGGACTTTCGCCGCTGAAGATCGATCCCGCCTTGACCGAAGTGGCGCGAAGACATTCGTCCGACATGTTCGCCCGCGGTTATTTTTCTCATTACACTCCGGAAGGTAAAAGCCCGTTCGACCGAATGCGCGAATCGAATGTCGGTTTTCTGATCGCCGGCGAAAACCTGGCTCTCGCCCCCAGCGTTCACATCGCGCACGCCGGCTTGATGAACTCGCCCGGCCACCGCGCGAATATCTTACGGCCGCAATTCGGGCGTGTTGGTATCGGCATCATGGACGGCGGCATTCACGGCTTGATCGTGACGCAAAAATTCCGGAATTGAGCGGCCGGCAATTCAAGCAGGTGCAGACCAATCCGTGTAGTGTACTGTTAAAAGATTCGGGCAGGCGTGCGGACGCCGTCGCTCGCCACTCAAGGCGGACCTTTGTTTTAATCGGACTTGGACATCGCCGTACCGGATAATGTCGAATATCGAGACAGAATTTCTTACTCAGGAGTATGCAGCTTGATGGCGTTTCCAATTGTAGGCATCGGAGCTTCCGCCGGCGGACTGGAAGCATTGTCGGAATTTCTGGCCGACCTTCCCGCCACCAGCGGCATGGCTTTTCTGTTGGTCCAACACCTCGACCCCCACCACGAAAGCGTCCTGACGCAGATCCTCTCGACCAGAACGGCCTTGCCGGTCCAGGAGGCGACGGAGGGGCTCGCGGTCGAACCCGACCACATCTATATCATCCCGCCCAATGCCGTCATGACCCTGGTCCAGGGCCATCTGGCTCTCGCTGCCCGCAACGGGCTTCCCGTGCCGCCCATGCCCGTCGACCGCTTGTTTTATTCCCTCGCGCAAGAGCAGGGGGCCAATGCGGTCGGGGTCATTCTCTCGGGCACGGGCTCGGACGGCGCGCTGGGGATGCAGGCGATCAAGGGTTCCGGCGGTATCACCTACGCCCAGGATCAAGGCTCGGCCAGATTCAACGGCATGCCGAAGGCGGCGGTAGATCTCGGCGTGGTCGATCGGGTGCTGCCCCCGCGCGAGATTGCCCGCGAACTCGCTCGCCTCGGCGGCCATCCATACCTGAAGGTAGACAGTACCGCCTCCGCCGGCGAACCTCCGCCCACGGACGAGGAAACGCTCAACCGGCTCTTTCGTCGCCTCCGCAACGTCTCCGGCGTGGACTTCACGCACTATAAGCGCGGTACCGTGCAGCGGCGACTCGCGCGCCGCCTCGCCCTGCACGGGCTGGATACGCTGCCGGAGTACCTGAATTTGTTGGAAAGCGACACGGCGGAAACCCAGGCCCTCTTTCAGGACCTGCTGGTCCAGGTGACCGATTTCTTCCGCGATCCCGAGTTGTTCGAAGAGTTGAGCCGAACCGTCTTTCCGCGCTTGTTCGAACGCCGTCCATCTCAAGCTCCGCTGCGGATCTGGGTCCCGGGTTGCGCCAGCGGCGAGGAGGTCTATTCCATCGCCATCTGCCTTCTGGAATTTTTGGGCGAGCGCCTGACCCAAACCCCGATTCAGATTTTCGGCACCGATCTCAGCGAGTCCGCCATCGAGAAGGCGCGTACCGGACTTTACCTGGAAAATATCGCCCGCCACGTCTCCGCCGAGCGGCTCCGGCGCTTCTTCGTCAAGGTCGGCGGCCACTATCAAATCACCCGCACGATCCGCGATTT
>NZ_JBDIVO010000498.1:0-2695 GCF_039794385.1 Methylocaldum sp.
CATCCTGGGTGTGCCGCCCGTTGGGACGTTGGAACCATCATTTTCACGGATATGAATGTGCTTATCATTGACCGATCGAATCCGGCCTTTCGGACGCCGCTGTCCATGGGGATCGTATTGCTCGGCTGTCTCGCGGCCGCGTCGGCCGAGGCGATCGCAGAACGGCAACTTCTTGTGGCCGTCGCCGGTTTGGCCGAAACGAGGAGCTTGGACCTGGTCGTGGAGCAGGGGACGATACACGGGCTATTGGCTGGACGTTTCGGCGAGCGCGACCGGGTGGCTTACCTGGGGTCGGCGGATGGCGGGAAAACCTGGAGCGAGCCCAGGTTTCTCGACGGGAGCGGAGAGGCCCCCGTGATTTCCCGGCGCGGCAACGATGCCCGCCTGGCTGTGTACGGCCGGCGCATCGTCGCCGTCTGGCAGGCGCGGGGCGAACTGCCGGGCACGGGACCCTTGATCGTCGCCGCTTCGGAGGATGGAGGGCGGACTTGGCGCCGTGGCCAGAATCCGGCCGCGGGCGACCCTCTGAACAATCAGAGCTATCCGGCGCTCACCGTCGGCGGGGATGGACGCTTTCACCTCGTCTGGCTCGACGACCGCGAGGAAAACGGCAACACCCAGGGTCTCCGCTACGCAGCATCTCGGGACGGCCTCAACTGGAGCAGCCGGACTACCCTGGATCCGGCGGTCTGCACCTGCTGCTGGACTCGGATCGGCGCACTTCCGGATCGCAGCGTGGCGGTGCTGTACCGGGACGCCGATCCGCACGACATGCGCCTCCTTCGCGGCCCGTTGAACGGCGGCGGTTGGCTCGATCTCGGACCGGTGGGGATCGCCGGCTGGAATTTCACCGGCTGTCCTCATTGCGGAGGCGGGCTGGCCATAACCGGAACCGGCGGGCAAACCGTATTGCACAGCGTCGCCTGGACCGGAAAGGAAGAATCGCCCGGGCTCTTCTACTCGCGATCCTCCGATCTTGGAAAACACTGGGAGCCGCCTTTTCTGCTGGGCGACGGGCAAAGCCGGGAAAGCGACATTGCAGCGCTGTCCGCGTCCGATCTGGCCATCGTGTTCAGCCGAGCCGGCGCCGAGGGCGCCGCCGTGTACCTGGTCAGGTCCAGGGATGGCGGTAGGCATTGGTCGGTCCCGGTTGCCCTGACGCCGCCGGATGCCAACGCCGATCACCCCCGAATCGTGGCGACGCCCTGGGGGTTCACGGCGTTTTGGACAATGGCGCGGCCCGGCGGCGGCAAGGCTTTGGCGATGGCCATTCTCTCCCTATGACGATGAACACCCTAAGACGGCACTTATTACTGATTCTGGCAGGATCGGCACTGGCCAGTCCCGAGCTTGCGGCGCACGCGATTCTGGTGAAGGCCGTACCCGACCGTGAAGCGGTCGTTTCCGAAGCTCCCTCGGAGGTGCTGTTGACCTTCAACGAAGGGGTGGGCGACGCATTCCTGGCAGTCGCGGTCATCGACGCCAACGGCAAGCGGGTGGACAAGCATGACGCCCGGCTGGACTTCACCGACCGTTCGCGGCTGCGGGCGTCGGTGGAAAATCTGGCGCCCGGCCGGTACATGGTGCGCTACCGGGTGCTGTCCGCGGACGGTCACGTCGTGAGCGGCAAGTATTTCTTTCAGCTTCAAGCCAAGTAAGGAGGGCTTTCCGATGATTCTCCACGAGCCGGGTTTCTTTCGGCGTCTCGCGAACCGCGCGGCCGTTGCCGCGCTCGTCCTGGCGGCGGGCGCCGCATCCGCCGCCGGCATTCCGCGCGACAGTTCCAACGGCCGCCAGATGTATCAGGGCGCGTCGATGAGCTGTTTGGTGGCCAACGACTTCTACGCCGTGCACTTCACCGCTCTGCAGGAAGGGCGTCATGAAGGGGAGCAAACCGATTTCGTCAAGTACTGCCAGGAAGTCCCGCGGCCCGGCAAGACCTATCTGACCCTCGACCTGCTCGACCGCGATGTTCGCAACATGCCTGTCAGCCTGCGTGTGGTCGAGGAGGAGTTCGGCGATGACGGTCGACTTCCGAAGGAAAAACGTACCCTGGCGGAAACGCCGGCTGCGGTCTACCGGAACGGTACGGCGGAAATTCACACCGACATCACGGAACCCGGCCATTATGCCGTGATCGCCGTGTTCGGCGAAAACGACGGCTTCGTCAGCGAGGACGATCGGCTGAGGGTGCCGTTCAGCGTCGGCATCGCCGTTCCGAACCCGTCCAACCGTTGGCCCGGCGCCTTGTTCGCCCTGATCGTCGCCATTGTTCTGTCGGTCGTATGCTGGCGCGTCTATCGGGGAATAAGGCCCAAGCTTCCGGTCCGCGCGGCGAATGATGACGCCGAACGGCCGGCGCCGGCGCGGCAGATTCCATGAAAGCGCCGGCCGTTCGACCCGTTTGCGGCCGATGCGCACACGGCAGCGGCATTCTGGCGATGCTCCTGCTGTTCGGTTCGGCGTGGCCGACTCGGGCGGATTGGGCGGAGTTCGGCAGTTACGCGGCTCTCGCCGAAGTCGCCGTCGAAGCTGACTCGATCACGGTCAACCTGCGCCTTCGGGAAATCGGTTTGCCCCGGTTGCGCTCGCTGCTCGGCCGTGCGGACGATACTCCCGCTTCGGAGCTTGCGGGGCAACTTCTGCGCATCGTGGCGGATCGGCAGCCGCTGCCGGAAGCGAAACCCGTGTCCGT
>NZ_JBDIVO010000499.1:0-2676 GCF_039794385.1 Methylocaldum sp.
GATTTCCCATATCGAAGCCGCACTTGCATAAACCGCTTCCACCCGATCGATCTCGGCACGCGCCGTATTGGATAAGGCAGCATCATCGGCCAATACCCACAGGAGCACATGAGTGTCGAGGATCAATCTCACTGACCGTCACCTTCAAAATCAGCGACGATCTCATCGGGCAAAGGGGCGTCAAAATCTGCGGCAATTTCGATTTCGCCTTTCATCAGGCCGAAACGGATGGTTTTTCGAGTCTCGGTTCGATAAGGGACAAGTTTAGCGACGGGCTTACCGGCCTTCGCGATAACGATTTCCTCGCCGGCCATAGCCGCATCCACCAGTTTGGAGAAATGGGTTTTCGCTTCGTGAATGTTGACGTGCTGCATTATGTATTTCCGGCAGGTGGACTAACCCTTAATCTAGTTGGAGGCATAGTACCATCGAAAGGTACTCAGAACAGCGCTACGAGTCCGCCACTTCGTCACTCAAAAACTCTCGGCACCCTTCTCCCTCCAACCACTCTCATCTCGTGCGCCTCCCCCGCTGGGCGCTCCGAATAGCTGACGTGCACCGGCTTGTTCGGGCCGTAGTAGTACAGCCGGTCAAAGGGGAGATTCGCCATGATCCAGCGGGCGACTTCTTCCATGTTTTCGTCCCGCACCAAGAAATCAGCCGCCGCGCCGAGCCGGGGGCAGATCGGCCTGCCTTTACGGTTCAATTCATGGGCTGCATGCTGGTCC
Organism: Methylocaldum sp.; assembly: GCF_039794385.1. Lineage (NCBI taxonomy): Bacteria > Pseudomonadati > Pseudomonadota > Gammaproteobacteria > Methylococcales > Methylococcaceae > Methylocaldum > Methylocaldum sp. The sequence continues at coordinate 729 of NZ_JBDIVO010000499.1, forward strand.
AGTTCCGGGGCGATTCGGCCAGCGATTCGCTTGGCGAGTTCCGACGAGCAGAAGCCGTAGGTGAGTTCGATCATCCCGAAGTAGTCGATCACCGGGTCCAGAATGTTGACGGCGAGATCGTACAGTGCGGAATAGCTATCGGGTTCCTTGGGGAGGTTAGGTAAGCCGGTCCGGGCGTGGGTCTCGCCGCATTCGATCAGTCGGCGGTAGGTGAAATAGCGCCCGCAAGGGGCGTCCAAATCGGGAATGCTGCGGCTGCGGACGAGGCGGAAGCCGTCGACGGTCCAGTGGGCGGCTTCGAGACGAGTATGGAATTCCATGGGCTTGGGGCCGTAGCCGCTGAAGTCGACTACTCCCAGGTTTTCCAGCTTTTCGTCGAAAGCCAGCTGCTCAGCGTAGTTCGGAAACTCTTCGTTGATGAAGCGGGATTTCCGGTAGAGATAAGGCGGTTCGTACGGCTCGCCGTAATCGAAAATGTCGAGCTCCTGGGTGCGAAGGTTGATCTTTATCCGTTGCAGCATTCGCGGCAGCGGTTTGCCGGAAAAATCGTCGAAGCTCATCAGGGTGAGCTTGCCGGAACGGATATGAATCTTGATGAGATCGGCGCTGCTCACGTCCCCGTAAAGCAGAAGACCGCAGCCGACATAGGCGCGCAGGATGGCGGGCAGTTGCACCACCAGTCGCGTGGGAAGTTGCAGCGATTCGCCCTCCTCCAGCCAGCCGATGCCTTGCTCGGCGGCTTCCCGGCAAGCTTGTTCGATAGCCTCGGGACTGGCGGCGGCAAACAGGAGTTCCCGGCCGGATTCGAGGGCGGTCCGGTAGTCGCCGAAAAAGGCTTTGATATCCTTTTGCAAGCGGGCTTCGAGATGGCGGTAGGGTTTGCGCTTCTCGAATTGCCACAACGCGAAGTAGACGCGAAGGTCGTCGATGCGGGATCGCCGGGCCTGTTCCAGGATGTCTGCAGCGTTTTCCTTGCGGGATTTGACGAAGCGTAACGCCGCTGGCAACGAGCCGAAATGGGAGGCAACGTCCGGGTGTGGAAATTCGCTGCGATCGGGGTCGCGGCCGAGGTTCAGGCAGCTTTCCCACAACGAATCCAGAAGCTTCCGGTGCTGCTCGTATTTGGCTTCCGCCTTGTCGATCCGCGGCCTGGCCGGGCGGGACAGGTGAGAAAGCCGCAAGATGTTCCGCCGGTTCTCCAGCCGTCCGACCATGAAGCGCTGCTCGGCATCCTTGTCCTTGAAGACGTAAAAGATGCCGGGGCCAACCGGCAGGGGCTCTTCGTCCAATACTTCGGCGATGAAGGCGCGGAGTTCGCCTTGGCTGTAGTACTTCTGAAAAGTATTGCGCGAAGTCAGAATGCCGTCGCCGTATGGCGTGCCGCGCACGGCGTCCGGGTTAGCCAGCATGGCCGAGACCACCAGCAGTTCCTCCGCCAGCCGATAGGCGCCTTGCAGGGCTTCGACGCGCTTGTCCATGTCCTCGATGACGTTGATCACGAACCCCAGATTGACGATATGGGCGTTCCGCCGGGTTTCCTCGGGCGCGTAATAGGGGTCCCAGCCGGCGGCTTCGATGCCGTTTTCCCTGAGTCCGCGCACATCGCCCCCCCGTCCGCAGCCGTAGTCGAACACTGTTTTCGAACCGTCCAGAAAGCCGAACCGGGTGAGGGTTTGGATCGGCGCGGAGAATCCGTAGCGGGTGAGCGCGGTGAGATGGCGGGCGATGCCGCCAATCCCCCCTAGCCCCCCTTTTTCAAAGGGGGGAATAGAGGTAAGGAGACCAGGGGAATCCGATTCGTCATTACCGATAGGCACCAGATCATGCCCGGCCAATCTGAACCCGCGCTGTGCCAGCAGGATTTCCCAGGCTTGCTTGAACCCGATGCGACAAGGGTCGTCGAACAGGCCGATTTGCTCGGCGGCTGAGGTCAAAGCCTCGAACATTT
>NZ_JBDIVO010000500.1:0-2670 GCF_039794385.1 Methylocaldum sp.
GCGCCCGCCGTGACCACGATTTGTTCCGGCGAACAGGAAACCGCCCGGGCGAAGGAGACGTGTTTGGCAATCGCCGCGCGCAGCGCCGGCCAGCCCTGCGGGTGGTCGTAGACTGCCGGCGTCTTCGACCAGGCTCTCAGTGCCCTGGCGGACAGGCGCCGCCAGACCGGAAAGGAAAACGCCGATTTGTCGGGCAGCCCGAGCCTGAAGTCGAAATGGCAGGATTCGACGCCCGCAGGCAGCACCGGCTGAGCCCGGCGCCAGGCTTCGTTCAAACGGCCGTCCGCCCCGGGTTCGCTGGACAGATGATGAGCCGGGCGCGGCGAGATGTCGGCCACATAGGTACCGGAACCCGACCGAACGGTCAGATAGCCCTCGCTCAACAATAGCTCGTACGCCGCTACCGCGGTATTGCGCGACACACCGATCGCTGCGGCAAATGCCCGGGTCGAAGGCAGTCGCGTACCGGACTGGAGCCGTCCGTCGAGGATCGCCTCCCGCAGCTGGCAATACACGGAGCGCAGCAGTTCTCGGGAACCCTTGCGCGGCAGGGTGATGGGTAGTTCGAAAAGTGGCTCCATGATTTTTGTCATTTGTGGTCCTTTTCCGCTATTACTCGCCGCCTTATTGTGTCCGTACCGTCAGTCACTATTTGGCAAAGGAGCATCTTATGTTAGCAACCGAACCGTTCATCCCGGCAGCCGCGGGCAACCATCAGCTGCCGTGGATTTCAGTGGGCCACGGTATTTCCAAGAAGCTGCTGGCCCTGTTTCCCGAGCGCGGCGAATGGGTCACGCTGCTGCGCCTGGAGCCGGGAGCACGCATCCCCCTGCATCGGCATCAGGGCGAGGTTCACGGCTACCTCCTCAGCGGATGCCGGCGCCTCGATCCGGAGGGACGACTGCTGGGTCCCGGCGATTACGAGTACGAGCCGGCCGGTCATGTCGACACCTGGACTGCCGAGGGCGATGCCCCCTTCGTGAGTCTGTTTTTCGTGCGCGGCGCGGTCGAGTACCTCGACTTGGACGGCTCCGTCCTGCGCCGGGAAACGGCCGCCACCAATGCCGAGGAATACCACCGCGCCTGCTCCGAGCAGGGCTTCGTCCCGCTCGATCTATGTCGTTGATCGCGGGGGTAACGTTCTCGAGAACAGGAGTGCCGATCATGTTCCCATCCGAGATTTCCGCGGTCGATCATCATCCCCGGAAGCGCGTATCGGTCCTGGATACCGAGATGAGCTACGTCGATGTCGGCAAAGGCGACCCCATCGTCTTCCTGCATGGCAACCCGACCTGGTCCTACCTCTGGCGCAACATCATCCCTCACGTCCAGAACCTCGGCCGCTGCCTCGCTCCGGATCTGGTGGGCATGGGCCAGTCGGGCAGTTCGGCTGCGTCGAGCTATCGGTTCTTCGATCACGCCAACTATCTGGATGCCTGGTTCGAGGCGGTGGGCATCGGTGCTCGGGTGATGCTGGTGGTCCACGACTGGGGCTCAGCCCTGGGCTTCCATTGGGCCCGCCGCCACCCGGACCGCGTGCAGGGGATCGCCTACATGGAAGCCCTCGTGCAACCGAGGCTGTGGGCCGATTTCCCTCCGCCGCGGGAGCGGATCTTCCGCGCCCTCCGCTCGGACGAGGGCTTCAGGATGATCGCGGAGGAAAACTTCTTCGTCGAGACCGTGTTGCCGAAAAGCGTCCTGCGGAGTTTGACCAAGGAAGAAATGGAGGCCTACCGTGCCCCTTTCCACACGCCGGAATCCCGGCCGCCGACGCTGGCCTGGGCCCGCGAGTTGCCTATCGATGGCGAGCCGCGGGATGTCGCCGAAGTGGTCGAAACCTACGGGGCCTGGCTCGCGGCCAGCGATATTCCCAAGCTGTTCATCAACGCGGAACCGGGCGCATTGCTGGGAGCGCGCGCACGCCGATTCTGCCGGCAGTGGCCGAACCAGACCGAAATCACCGTGCCGGGCATCCATTACCTGCAGGAAGATTCGCCCCACGAAATCGGCGCGGCGCTGGCGCGGTTCGTCGCGCGGCTCCGCGCTTTGCCGGCCCCGCGCGTATGACGGAGAGCATCGGCCAGTGTGGGCGGCCTTCCATCTTCTGCTCCACCAGGAACAAGGTGCCCAGCATGACCAAGGCTATGTGATAGGCATCCCAGCGGCGGACCTGGTAATCGGCCAGAACGCAGAGGATGGGGCCCGAAATATGGCGCCGTTGATTTGACTGCATGATCGATTGCTTGTGCCCCGTTAAATCTCGCTGGAGGCGTCTCTTGCTCCGCCGGGATGTGCCGAGGCATTCGTTCGGCTTGACCGGTCATGATAAGATGCCGCATCAACGGCCTCCCGAGCTTATGCTCATTGGGCTTTCAGCGCGTCCGGCTCCAGTTGAGCAGGGCGGGCAGAACAGAGTCAGGCGTATGCGTTCAGCCATACCGCAAGGAACCCGTCGATGTGCAGGACTGGGGCTGCCGGGATCCACAGGAACCGGCTGGGGCCTCCTGCTGCCGCCGGACGGCCATTGACCTCCCGGTCCCACAATACCCTTGATATTGTCTACTCGATCAGCGAAGCATGAGCCTCCCGGTCAACTTTTATCCCGAACTCCCCGCGTTCGATATTCACCGGGCACTCGCCTGGGTCCAGGCCGAGGCTGATTGGATTGGC
>NZ_JBDIVO010000501.1:0-2626 GCF_039794385.1 Methylocaldum sp.
TGGGGCTGCCCGTGAATCCGCGAGCACCGAAGTCCGTCTGGAACCCGAACGTTCGGCGGCAGCCTGGTCCGTCTTGGACTCGCCGGTGTTTTTCCGATCCTTTACCTCGACGCTTTGCTGTTTCAATGTTGAATGACGGCCAAGAACGATCTCCGGAAGTTTGTTTTCGAGTGGGTGGTTTTCGGTCTTTGCTGACGGTGGTGGCCATTTCTTGATTTGCCCGAATGGCCGCTTAGTGTGATCGACCCAGAGCGCTTGACCATTTTCTGGCGTGAAAGCCGATATTTTTCCTATCGCGCGTGTGCTGGGGCCCCTAAGTCATTAACGCCGGTTCCAGAACCTCTGTCAGCAAGCCAGAGCGGCCGAAGCAGTCTACGTCTACAGTCTATTTTTACGTAACCGTCCAGCGCCGGACGGTTATCCGCCAAGCCGCTATTCATAACCCCAAATCGCTCAAACTGGCGTGATCCTCGGGACGAGGGCCCAGAGGCCAGTGGAACAACCGTTGTTCTGGCTTGATTGGCAGATCGTTGATGCTGGCGAAGCGCCGTTCCATGAAGCCTTGTCGGTTAAATTCCCAATTTTCGTTGCCGTAACTGCGGAACCATAGCCCGGAATCGTCATGCCATTCGTAAGCAAAGCGCACGCCGATGCGGTTGTCGGTAAACGCCCATAATTCCTTGATTAAGCGATAGTCCAGTTCCTTGGCCCATTTGCGTTGCAAAAATTGCCGCACCTGCTCGCGGCCGCGCGGAAATTCGACGCGGTTGCGCCAGAGTGTGTCTTCGGTATAGACCAGTGCGACGCGGTCCGGATCGCGCGAGTTCCAGGCGTCTTCGGCCATGCGAACTTTCTGCGCCGCGGTTTCAGCGGTAAATGGCGGAACGGGCGGTTTGATTTCCTCGGACATGATTATTCTCCGTCACTGAAGGGTGAGTGAGTTAAGCCTGCCACATTCCCGGCATCGGAACATAACCGGGCAAGGCTCGAAGGCGCTGAAACCAGGCGACGATCTTCGGGTAAGCGCCGATGTCGATGCCGCCTTCCGGCGCCAGCGCCACGTAGGGATAGGCGGCAACGTCGGCGATGGATACTGTGTCGCTGGCTAGCCAATCGCGGCTTTCCAGGTGGCGGTCGATAATACCCAGTACTTTTTCGGCAGTTTGCTGGGCTTTTGCCGTATCGATGGCGCGGCCGAATTTGTGGTGTACGCGCAGCATGGCCGGCCCGTGGAAGATTTCATTGGCGGCGGTCAATAGCCAAGCGGCGATTTGCGCCAAGCGGAAGGCATCGTCCGACCACCATTGTTCGCCGCCGTAGCGTTTGGCCAAATAGACCAAAATGGCTTGGCTGTCACGGATGGTCAAGCCGTCGTCATCTAATACCGGCACTTGGCCGAACGGATTGAGTTGCAAATAATCCGGGCTGCGTTGTTCGCCGCCGACTAGATTGACCGCCTGGGTTCGGTACGGTAGCGACAGAAAACTCAACAACAATCGAACCTTGTGGCAATTGCCCGATAGCGGCACGTCATACAGGGTCATCATGATGCTCTCCTGGCTAAGTGAAACTTTCGAATTGCACTCGCTGTTCGGCGATGCCGAGTTGGCGGGCGGTTTGGCGCACGGCGTCGATCAGGCGGGTTGGGCCGCAGACGTAAATGACGGCATCGGCCGAGACGTTAGCGAGCAGGGCCGACACGTCCAGCCGAGTCGGGTTTTGCACCTGGCTGAAATAAAACCGGCATCGATTGGGAAACTGCCGTCGCAAGTCTTTGACAAAGGCGATTTCCTGCGGCGCACGGCCGGTGTAATGCAGTTGAAAATCCGCACCCCGTGCGGCCAATGCCTCGGCCATCGCTTTTAACGGGGTGATACCGATGCCGCCGGCGATCAACAATGCCGGGCGGTCGTCGTCGTGCAGTGGAAAATAGTTGTCCGGCGGATCGAGGTTGAGGCGGGTTCCCAGTTGCCAGCCGGCGTGCAATGCCGACGAGCCGCCTTCTCCTGCGTCCACTCTTAGCACGGCGATGCGGTAGCAGTCCGGATCGTCCGGCGCGTCGGTCAGCGAATAAGCGCGGCTGGTGATGTCGCCGTTGGTCAGCTCAATCGGCACGCGGATATGCGCCCCGGCCCGATAGCCAGGCAGGGGCTCGCCATCGGCATGGCGCAATTCATAGGCGCGAATGCGCGGCGTCAGTTGCCGAATCCCGGTAATGGTCAAGGGCAATGCGCCAGTGCCCAATGAGCGAGGGACTGGTTTATCCACCGCTACGGGTTGGCGGCGGGCTTGTTCGATCAGCGCTTCGACTTCGCGTTGGCTGTAGCGTGGTGTGATGTACTTGGGGCAATTCCAGTCGAAGGCTTCGACCCGGATAACGATGCCGCGCTCGACGGGGGCGCGAAAGTCGGGCGATTCCAGTTTCGCCAGCAATGCCGGCTCGGTGCGTTCGTCCACCGCTCGTGCCCGACCCCAGATTTTCAAGCGCCGCCGCTGCGGATAGTCCATCAGCAACAAACTAACCCGGTCGTCGCCGCGTAAATTGCCGACCGAAATGTATTGGCGGTTGCCGCTGAAATCGGCGTAACCAAGGGTACGGTCATCCAACACTTTCAAGAATCCCACC
>NZ_JBDIVO010000502.1:0-2608 GCF_039794385.1 Methylocaldum sp.
AGTCGCAGATTTTTAGTTCGACCGACGCGGCATCGAGGTCGGCCGGCTCCAGCATGATCATGCCCATCATGTGGACATCGGGGTCTTCGGTGGTCGCCAGCTTGATCGAGCCGGGCAAATCTTCGACCTGAAGGTAAGGGCGTTCGGTACTTACCGCGATAACCGCCTCGTCCGCCTTGCCTTCCGGCTTGACCAAGGGTTTGAAGCCTTTTTCCCGCACCAGCATGGCGGCATCGTAAGGGTTGGCGTAGATCAGATCGATTCGGTCGGACTTGATGGCGTCCCGCTGACTGTGGAAGTCGTCATACAATTGCAAATGAAATGCCTCGCCCAAGGCCTTTTGCAACCAAGTATTGAAAATGAACCAGCCGGACAGGTGCTCGGGCGTAAAATCCGGGCTTACGGTGAAAACGTGGGGCATGGCATAGTCCTCGCGGAGTCGAGACGCTCAAAACAAGGTGGGATAGAGTTTCATGCATTCGGCGACTTTCTGTCGGGACGGCTTGCGCCGGACCGAGGTATAGCCGATGACCTGGGCGTTTCGAATGTTCGGGATGACCGTGGCCTTGACCCAGTAGAAACCGCCGTCCTTGCGCAAATTCTTGACATAGCCCTGCCATTTTTCGCCGCGCCGCAAGGTTTCCCAAAGATCCCGGAAAGCTGCCGGCGGCATATCGGGATGCCGCAGAATGTAGTGTGGCGCGCCGATCAGTTCTTCCTTGGAATATCCCGACATGTCGACGAAGGATTGGTTGACATGGGTGATGATGCCGGCCGGATCGGTGCGAGAAACGATCAAGCGTCCGTCCGGATAGGGCGACTCGATGTCGGTTACCAGCACTTTCCGGCGAGTCCCGTCGAAATGGACGAGCGTATGTTCTCGGTAGGCCCCGACGATGTCTTCGGGCTTCATGTCTTGCATGGCGGCCTCTTGGAACTACGGTTGTCGGGCTGTGCGCCGGTCAAATCAGGCCGGCTATGCTTTCGGCCGCCCGTTTTACGTCCAGAAAGATCAGACCCAACTTGGCATTGGGCTTGGCCATCACGGTCAGCACCGCTTCCTTGCCGGCATAAGTCATCAGCACGTATCCCCTGTCGCCCTTGATGAGCACCTGCTCGAGCGTACCCCGCGACAGTTCCTGGGCGGTCCTGTCGCCCAGGGAAAGCATGGCGGCGCTCATGGCACCCACCCGATCCTCGTCCAGGTTTTGAGGCAACACGGCCGCCATCATCAAGCCGTCCGTCGAAATGACGCCGGAAGCTTCGATGTCGGCCGATGTGCCGTTCAACTCACTCAGAATGGAAGTCAACATTTCTGCACGCATAACTGAACCTCGCTCGCACTCGGATGATTCGGGAAAATTCGTTCTTGATTTATTTGCATCAGCTGCCGACGCCGGCATAGCGGCGGCTCAATATCCAGACCAGGGTAACGAAATCCGGCTGGTTGAACCTCGGCATTCCCGCGGCGACCAGCACGAATCGCTCTTTCCCCAGGTATAGCGGCCAAAATCCCACTTTGCTGTTGCCCGCCGAGTCCACTACGGACCAGGCGCTCGAATTGAGCCCCAGGTTGTTGAGCAAGAGACCCGAGCGACGCTCATGCAGATTGGCCAAATCGGCGCTGAGCGCCGACAGCTCCTCGGCGACTTCGTGGGGAAAACCGTGGGTCGCAAGATAGAACCCTTGGCTGTCGGCCAACAGAACCTTGGCTTGGCTGCTGAGCTGGCTCAGCAGTTCGGGCAGGATTTCGGAAAGAGGCTGATTCGGGCATTTCAGCGGCGCCTTCAACCCTTGCAGCCATTTCGCTTCTTGTGCATGGTGGAGCATGGCATAGGCCCTTTCGGCGTCCTCGATAGCCGACCAGTCTTTCAGGCCGGCCAGGGTGAGCGCTGGGCTGGACTCCATCTGCAGCAAGTTTCTGATGAGCTGTTTGGCTGGGGTGTGCGCCTTGGTCGTGACCGCATGGTAGGCGCCGCCTGGCGTCGGATGAAGATAAAGGTGCTCCGCCAGCGCGTAGTCCTTCATTGATCCTCCAGCCCCGGATCGATGGAGTAGAGCAGCGCCTGTACCAGCAGAGAAACGTCTTTCTTGCGCCGGGCGTCGACCTCGAAAATCGGCGGATTCAGACCGCTCGCTTCCAACTGGCGATGGTAGTCCGATACCAGAGGCGTTGCACGGACGTCCATTTGGGTGACGCCTATGACCAAGCTCGTGGCCTCGATGAAGCTGCCGAATTTGTTCAAGAAAAAGCGCAGATCCTGGAAGGGATCGGCGCGGGTGTTGTCGAGCAGCAGCACCAGGCCGATGCCTCCGGTGGTCAGAATGTCCCACATGAAGTCGAACCGCTCCTGTCCCGGCGTTCCGTACAGATGAATCTTTTCCCCGCCGGGCAAAGTCATCATCCCGTAGTCGAGCGCGACCGTGGTCGAAGCTTTCCGGCTTTTGGTCATATCGCTGGCGACTTGGTCCGTTTTGACCGGCGGAACATCACTGAGCGAGGTGATGGCGGTCGTTTTCCCAGCGCCCACGGGTCCGGTGAAAATGATTTTGTTGTACTGAATCACGATTCGATTCCGCTCCCGTCAAGACATTTTCAAGTGTTTCA
>NZ_JBDIVO010000503.1:0-2597 GCF_039794385.1 Methylocaldum sp.
AGCACTATGGCAACCGGAAAAAAACTCAGTCTCTCGATCCTGCTGAAAACCATCGATCAGGCCACCGGCCCGATCAAGAAGCTCAACGGCCAATTGCAGGCGATGAACGCGCCCGTCAAGCGGCTATCGTTCGAAATGGACAAATTCGCGCGGCTCTCGGGCTTGTCGGCCGTGAAAACGGGCCTGGCCGATGTCGGCCGCGAGGCGACGTCACTCGGCGCAAAGCTTGGGGCGCTCGGCATCGGGGCGGGATTCTTGTTCAAGAAGGCTTTTGTCGACCCGGCCGCCGAGTTCGAGCGGTTCCAATCCGTCCTGGAGCAGCTGGAGGGTAGCAGCGCGAAGGCTCGGGAATCCATGAAGTGGGTCTCCAATTTCGCGGCGGAAACGCCGTTTTCCCTCGGCGAGGTGACCGATTCCTTCGTCAAAATGCGGGCCTACGGACTCGACCCGACCAACGGCCTGCTGCGGACGCTGGGCGATACCGGCGCCGCGATGGGCAAGCCCGTCATGCAGGCGGTCGAAGCCGTGGCCGATGCCATGACCGGAGAGAATGAGCGGCTAAAGGAGTTCGGGATCCGGGCGAGTACCGTCGGCAAGAAGATCGTCTACGAGTACACCGTCAACGGCCAGACCATGCGGAAGTCGGCCGACAAGAACAACCGCGCCGCGATCGTCGGCACCCTCGAATCCATTTGGAATTCAAAATACGGGGGCGCGATGGCCAAGCAGCAAAAGAACTGGACGTTCATGTGGCAGGCGATCGGGGACCAATGGGACCGCTTCAAGCTGAACGTCATGAACTCAGGGCTGTTCGACTGGATGAAGGGCAAGCTGTCCGATCTGCTCGAACGCATCAACCGCATGGCGGCCGATGGCAGCCTGGAGGCCTGGGCGAAGCAGACCGGCACCGCGATTCAGGACTTCCTTGAGGAAGCATTGCGCGGAATCCGTGCGGTCGGGCGATCCATCGGCACCTTGGCGGGAAACGTCGGCGGCTGGTCCAATCTGATCAAGCTCGGATTTTTGGGGATAGCGGCGACCATCACCGGGCCATTGATCGCTGCCGTGTTCAAGCTCACGGCAGCGCTGTCGCTCAATCCCTTCATGGCGCTATTAACCGCCGGCACCATCGCCGTAGCCATACTGACGGGCTTATGGAACCCGCTCGAAACGCTATGGCCGGAGCAATGGGAGCGAATCACCAACTCGATCGGGCTCAAGATCGATAGCCTGATCGAGTCCATCTTGCGGAAGGTACGGGTGCTCGGGCCGCTCCTGCCGAATTCCTTCCTGGCGTGGAGCGCTCGCGAGCTGGCGGACATCGACCGACGTCGCACACTGTTGACGCAACCCCTGTCGCCACAACTCAAAGCGTTGACGGCTCCGGCATCCGGGCTTTCCGGATCGGGCGGAAATGTTGTTCCCTTCCCGCAAGAGAGAGTCGCTACACCGTCACCGTTCACGGGGCGGGGCGGATCTGCATCGGTGGACCGCATCGTGGCGGAAGCGCTGCGGTCCATGAGCGAAAAAGAGGCGAAAATCGGAATCAAGATCGATGGCTCCGTGCCGGCGCGAGTCAACCAGATGTCCAGCAAGGGCCTGCAAGTCGATGTTGATTCCGGCTTGATGGGCGCGGCTTGGTAGCGTATCATCGCCTTAGCCTGCTCAGCGGCATCGTAGTTGAGACTAGTTGCACCAGAAGAACCCCGGCAGCCTTGGGCTCGACCGGGGTTTTTTATGCCTGCCGTTTCCGTCCCGATTCAGCATTTCGGCGGCGAAGGTCGCGCATTGGGTTCAAGATCGGAAAATTTTCCGATCTATCAGGCCGTCCGCGCGCGCGAAGGTCGCACCAGTTTAAGGTGCGTCGGCTTCGGTTTTCGTCCAGGCCGTCCGCGCGCGCGAAGGTCGCACGTCTATTACCGGTCGGAAAATTTTCCGACCGGTAGGCCGTCCGCGCAATTTTCACCTCGTAAGCATTCACCGTGCCAGCGCGGTCAAACCACATAGATTAGTATGGAATGACATTTGCCGTGGAGCTGAACGGCGTTATTTGAAAGAATCGCGCCAATCGATAAGCCGCGCCAATCCTGGCTGCGAGATTGGCACGGGGAATGTATAGTGGAAAATGGCATGGAAGCCACCACGCACCCGAACCGCACGAAATACCGGCATCCGTCCGAGATCGCCGATTGGGACGGCCTACCCGGTTGCAGCCTGCCGATTCTGTTCTAAGCTGAACATTACCGCTCAACTCCTTTTGGTTAGTTGAGAAGCAGGCGGCAACTCGGCCGGGTAGGCTTGGCCGGGTTTTTTATTGATCATCGCGCCCAACTTGCAAACATTCTTGCAAACAAACTGCCGATTAATACCAAAAATTTAACGGTACAAAACAGTATTTGGTTTTACTGAAACCGGCGCAGAATGGTACACTTACGCCCAGTTTGGGACTGAGGAGAAGCGAAGAGAAGGACTTGAAAACCGTTGACGGTTGATCCCGTCCGGGGGTTCGAATCCCTCCCTCTCCGCCATATTCTAAGGTAAGCGCTCTAGTCCAGTTTTAGCCATTGACGTTATGATCGGCATTCTCCTGGTAGATG
>NZ_JBDIVO010000504.1:0-2591 GCF_039794385.1 Methylocaldum sp.
CCGGCGACGGAATCGACATCGTCCAGGCAAACCAGATCCTGATGCTCCAGGCCATCGAGCACGCCGGGACCGTACTCGCGGAGGCCGGATAGCGGCAGATAAGAGACCGACAAGCCGCTTTGACACGCTTCCCGACAGCAGGCATTGAGCAAGTGGCTCTTGCCGGTGCCCGGTTCACCCCACAAAAAAATCAGCGTTTCGCCCCGACCGCTGGCGGCATGTTTTAGATGAGCGACGATTTCGGCGTTGGCTCCCGAGTGGTATTGCAGAAAACCCAGTTCGGGATTGAAAGCGAAGCGCAGGGGGAGTTGCTCCGCCATGAGTTCAAAAATGTTTAACCGTCGCGGCGTATTGCAGCATATCCGAAAGCAATCCGTCGAAAGCGTCAGTCAAGACCACTAGGAGTTACTTCACTTGGGCGCCTTTCAGCGCCAGCGCCACACGCGCCAAACGGGCTCCGAACGCCCGACACAGTTTCCGCTCTTCGTCGCTGACCGCGTTGTCACTCCCGGTGTGCCGGCTGGGTCCGTAGGGCGTTCCGCCGCTGGTGGTTTCGAGAAGCGCGCTTTCACTGCTGGGGATCCCGACCAGAACCATGCCATGGTGGAGCAGGGGCAATAACATGGTGATCAGCGTCGCTTCTTGGCCGGCGTGCATGGACGAAGTGGCCGTGAAGACGCCAGCCGGTTTACCGGATAATGCGCCCGAAAACCACAAGGAACTGGTACTGTCGATGAAATATTTGAGGGGCGCCGCCATATTGCCGAAGTGCGTAGGGCTTCCCAAGGCCAGTGCATCGCAGTTTTTCAGATCGTCGATCGTTGCGTAAGGCGGACCGGCTTCAGGAATAGTCTCCTCGGTGGCCTGGCAGACCGGCGATACTTCAGGGACGGTACGAATCTTGGCGACGGCGCCGGGAACTTCCTCGACGCCTCTCGCGATCAGATTGGCCATTTCGGCCGTGGAACCCCAACGGCTATAGTAGACGATTAGAACTTCAACCATGAAAAGGACGAAACACGTGAGTAAAGAGGTGCGAGCCAAAGTGACTCGCCAAAGTACTTGAGACCTTGCCGGTCTTAAAGAATCTTTAAAACGTTCTCCGGCGGACGTCCGACGGCCGCCTTCTCGTTTGCCAGCACGATAGGCCGCTCGATGAGGATCGGGTTTTTCACCATGGCGCCTATTAATGCTTTGCGATCCAGATCACGATTATCCAGCCCGGCGTCCTTATATGCCGCTTCGCCTTTGCGCATCAAGTCGCGGGGCTCCATGCCCAGTTTGGCCAGAATGGTCTCCAGCTCGGATGCGCTAGGAGGTGTTTTCAGATATTCGATTATCGTGGGCTCGATGCCTTTGCTCTTGAGAAGCTCAAGAGTAGCGCGGGATTTACTGCAGCGGGGGTTATGGTAAATCGTAACAGTCATGGCTATAGCTCTCGAAGTCGATCGTGGCGCGTCGAAAGGTTACGGTTCATCAAATGACCGGCGGATTGCTCGTGCTCGGTTTTGCCGGTCCTAATTGGAAAGCTTGATCGCTTAACCGAGACCGCCGCGCGTTTTTTGTTCCCGTTCCTGCTCTTTGCCGATGATTTTAACCAGTTCGGTAAGTTCGCCGGCGAGTATCTCGAGGAGATCGTCGCTGGTCAGAATGCCGGCCAGCAAGCCCTGCTGATTGACGACGGGGATGCGGCGAACACCCTTTACTCGCATTCTCTGCAAGGTTTCCCAAAGTCCGTCTTCTTCGCGGGCCGTTATCAGTTCGTAGCTCATGATATCCCCGACGACGACTGCATTCGGGTCCAGTTCCGCGGCAAGAATTTCCACGACGAGATCGCGATCGGTCACAATGCCGACGGGTTTCGCTCCTTCAGATGAGTCCTCTACGACTACGGCGCTGCCGACGTGAAACTCGCGCATCAGTTTGGCCGCTTCGATGATCGAGTCTTCTTTTCTTAGGACGACCGTATCGCGGTTACAGAATTGTCCAACAGACATGATGATCCTTTGCGCTGTAGATTGATGGAGGATTTGTATTTTAACCGTTTGAGTGGCCGGATGCAGGAAAAACCGCCGGTATCGCTAACCGGGCAGGAAGATGTAAAGCAGCACGCCGCCCAAAATCAGCCGATAGATCACGAAGGGTAACATGCCGATACGATCGAGGAGTCTCAGGAACCAGTCAATGGTAATGTAGGCAACGATACCGGAGAGCAGCGCTCCGAGGGACATGTTCCACCAGGATACCGTCTGGTCGGATTCGAATAACTCGTATGCCTTGAGTAATCCCGCCAATGCCGTTACCGGGATCGACAGCAGAAACGAAAATCGGGCGGCAGCTTTGCGATCCAGGCCGCGGAACAAACCGCCGGTTATCGTGATACCCGATCGGGATGTGCCGGGAATCAGCGCCACGGCTTGAAAGAGACCGACTATCAAAGCATCTTGCCAGTTCATGTCGGCATCGGTACGTCGTTCGGCGCTCACTTTTTGCGCCAGCCAAAGTACCAAGGCGAACACTATCGTGCTAGCGGCGATGACCAGCGGATTGCGGAGCTGGGTCTCGACATAACCGTTGGCCGCCAGCCCCGC
>NZ_JBDIVO010000505.1:0-2576 GCF_039794385.1 Methylocaldum sp.
CGCCACCTGTCCGGCGGTGGTTCCGGCGTTGCTCTCGAAGCCGTAACGGAGGCCGTTCTTCTCGGTCAGACTCCACGACCCATCGGCCTCGCGCTTCACAACCGAATACACCCCCGGCGCGGCCTGGAAGACGCTGCCCGCCGGCACGCTGCTGCCCGGAAGCCTGAAGAACCGCTCCGCCCCGGTGCCGTCCACCCAGCCGACCCTGACATACCCGCCCTCGGCGCCGTAGAAGTTCAGCTTATGGTTGAAGCTGTGGGTCCAGCCGAACCCTAAGGGGCCATCCTTGGGTCCCCGGCTGTTGTAGGCGCGTTCGAACACCAAGGGCAAGCCGCGGCCCGCCACGGACACATCCCGCTCGGTGTGGTACAGATTGCCGGTGGCGAGGTTGACCGGATCGCCGCCCCAGCTCATGACCGCGTTCCAGCCGTTGGCGAGGGTCGCCGAGTTGATCGGCCAGACGCTCGGGGCCACGCTGGGAATGAACGAATCGCGCGGATAGGAGACCGGCACCGGGCTCGTGTTGACCAGCGAATAGCCCCCGCCGAGGCCGCCGTTGATGATGGCGGCGATATAGCCCTTGGTCTGGTTTTCCGCCATGTACACCGCGCCGTTCCAGGTCTTGGGCTGGGCCTGACCGTCGGTGTAGGCGAGGGTTTTCTTCGGCACCGTGACCGTGGCGCCGTCGTTGACGAAACCCGTGATGCTGCCCTGATAGAGATTCATGCTGGGGTCCATCAGGCTGGACCAGCTCCCGATATTGGCGGAGGTCAACGTCACCAGCGGGTTCGTACCGCCGGACTCGCCGGCGAATTGCAGCCCCCGTACCGTCGACACCGCATCGGTCCGGATCAGTTCCTGCCAGATGGCGTGCTCGTAAGCCGAGGCGCTGTAACCCCAGAGCTTGAAGGTCGGCCAGATTTCCGCGCGGAGGGTGGCGCTGTCGGTCGCCGTGGTGTCGAGCTTGACCAAATGTGCGAGATTGCCCAGCACGTCGATGTAGGGACCGGAGGGATGGACGGCGAACGGCAGGTCGAACAGGTAGTCGACCTTGAGGCCCGCCGCGGTGAGCCCCAGGTGAATGCCGCTTTCGCCGCTGATGCCGTTGAGTTCGCCCAGGCGCTGCCCGGCGTCGGTGACATAACGGAGGTATTTCAACAGCGCGATATGCAGGAGTTCGCCTTCGGTCGCGTCGTAATTGGCGGCATTGGCGGGCGTCGGCGCGCCGGGCGCGCCCTGGACGGATTGAATCAAGCGTTCCGCGCGCTCGGCGAGGAGGCGGTCCGCTCCCTGATGGGCATACGCCATCAAGGCATGATGCGCGCCGGCCTTCAAATTGACGTAGACGGTCTTGTTGAAGCAATGAAGGTCGGGATCCGGCGTGGCATTATTGGGGTCGTCGTTGCGGCAGGCGGGTTGCTGGAGGGTGGTGTCGCCCAGGGTCACCTTCATGATCAGGCGATGCTCCGTGCCCAGCGGAAGCGTGCCCGACCCCGTGGCCAGGGTGGTACCGTCGAGTTTCAGGACCGGCTTCAGATTCACCGATCCGGCCGGCAAACCGGCCAGATCGCCGTTCCAGCTATTCCAGATCGTTTGCGAAGCGCTGTCCGCCGGGGTATAGGACAGCGTCACCCGCTGGTGGACGATCGAGGGCAGCGATACCTGCTGGTCCGCCATGAGACTGCCGCCCGTGCTGTCCCGCACCTTGAGCGTGAACTGATAGCGGTGGCTCGCAGGAAGGCTGGCGGTCTCGGGCGACGACGAGCCGGCCCAGTTGACGAATTGCACCACCTCGTACGGCAGGGTGACCGGCAGAATGTCGAAGCTGCGGGGGATCGGTTCGCCCCGGTACGGCACGTCGAGCAGGGTATAGTCCGGATTCAGGCTTTTGATGTAGGTGTCGACCTGCGTCTCGTAGCGTTCGTGGGGCAGCGTGTGGGTGCGGCTGGCCAGATAACCGGTGGCGCTGTAATCGAAGGCAACCGCCTGCTGAATGCCGGCGATACCGGCCTGATAGGTCTTGTCCTTGAAGCTCGGGTCCAAAGGAATCCAGCGATGGCCGGTCTGGTCGGACGGCGCGCCCCGGTAATTGCCGTAGGGCAGGCAGGCTTCGACCCAGACATGGCGCAGTTGGATGCCGGTGTTGCTGGTCAGGTAGGCGGCTTGCGGATTCAGATTGTTCGAGAGGATGAGCGCCGCGGCCCGGTAGGTCTTGGCGCCGAGCCAGCGGGGCGCGCGGCCGTTGGCGCCCAGATCCGCCGCGTCGGTGACCTGGACATTGCCGAGGACATAACGGGCCGGGATGTTCGAGGCGCGCAGCAGGGCAATGAGGAGCGATGCCTGGTCGGTGGCGCCGCCGGAACCGCTGTAGAGCGTCCCCACCGAGCCTTTGAGCGAGCCGAAGTAGGGTTCGAAGCGGATGGTGTTGTAGACGTGCTGGAAGATCCGCACCGGCGAATAGCCGAGCTGCGCGGCGAGATCGCGGATCTCCGGGCTGATGACCGCGTCCTCCGTCGCGGCGAGATCCGCGCCCGTATAGCCGCAGGCCGCGGCTTCCGACGGGGTGGCGGGCGCCG
>NZ_JBDIVO010000506.1:0-2573 GCF_039794385.1 Methylocaldum sp.
GATTTCGATGCGGAGCGGCTGGCGATCTTCCAGCAATTCGGTGTGCTCGATCATCACCACCGCATCGGCGCCCCTCGGCAGCATGCCGCCTGTCGCGATGGGGGTGGCGGTCCCGGCCGTGACGGCTATCGACGGTTCGACGCCGGGCGCGAGCACCTCCGGGTTCAGGGACAACGCCGCCGGAACTTCGTCGCTCGCGCCGTAAGTATCCCCGGACCGGACCGCGAAGCCGTCCACGCTGGCGCGATCGAAGGCCGGCACGTCCACGGGCGCGCTCACGGTGCGCGCCAGCACCCGGCCCAAGGCATCGGCGAGCGGAACGGTTTCACGGCCGGACGGCTCCAGCCGGAGATGGGCATGAAACCGCGCCGCCGCTTCCGTGCGGTCGATGACGTCCAGAAATTGCTCCTGGCGGGCCGCGCGCCGCAGGTCGTCGTTATCGGACATGGTTTGGTTCCGAATCGAGGGAGTCATAAAGGAATACGGTCACTTCGGCGCCGGGCGGATAACCTTCGCAGTCTTCGGGCACCAGCAGAAATCCGTCGGCAGCGGCAAGGGCCGAGAGGCGGGTATTGCCGCCCACGGCGACGGGTTCGGCGCCGTTCGGCGTCAGCCGTACCCGGCAATAGTCGGTGCTGCCGAGTTCCGAGCTGATTTTCTTGGTCAAGACGACCCGCCGTGCCGGATAAGGCCAGGCCGTGCTTCGGCCGCCCATGCGCCGTATGGCGCGGCCCGCGAAAAGATCATAGGCGCAGAAGCTGGCCACCGGTTCTCCCGGCAGAAGAAACACCAAGGTGCTTCCGATCCGGCCGATGCCGGTCGAGCGCCCCGGCTCCAGGGCGATGCCGTGCCAGGCCAGCTCTCCGGCCGTTTCCAGCGCTTCGGCGGCACGGTCGTTCCAGCCTTCGCCGCTGCTTCCCGCGATCAGCACCGCGTCGATTTCATCCGTGCGCAACGCCTCCCCGATCGCATCGTCGGTTACATGCATCCAAGCTGCGACTTCGCCCCCGTCCCGCGCCACGAGCGCTTTCAACATCGACGAGCCGGCCTCGAAATGCTGATGAGCACTGCGAGGCTGTTCCGGAACCGCCAAATCGTCGCCGGTGGTCACGAGCCTTATCCTGGGTCGTCGAACGACGATTATCCGATCCAATCCGCAGGCGGCCAACAAGGCCAGATCCTGGGCGCGCAAAAGCCTGCCTTCGGGCAGCAGCGGGCTGCCGCAGGCGATGTCCTTGCCTCGGCGGACGATGTGTTCGCCCGGCGCAACCGCCGCCGCGATATTCACGAAACCGCCGGCCTCCTCGGCGAGCGGGAACGGAACGATCGTATCCGCGCCGTCCGGCAGTGGCGCGCCTGCCGCGACTCTCGCTGCCGTTCCGGGTTGTAGGGCGACTGCTGTATCGTGCAATTTCAGCATCACCGGGCTGTAGGCGCCCGCACCGATGGTTTCGAATCCGCGTACGGCATAACCGTCTATGGCGGCGCGGTCGAATGGGGGCACATCGATGGGCGACTGCACCGTTTCGGCGAGAACGCGCCCGCAGGCTTCGGACACCGCGACCGTTTCCGGCGGCAACGCGGAAACCTGCCGGTCCAGCCAGCGCAGCACCTCGTCGACGGATTCGTAGCGGGTGAACGTTTTCACGGGTGACGATCCGATGAGGAATCCGGTTTCAATCCATCCATTCGATCACGTGATCTTCCACGGACTCTACTTCGGCTTCCGGTATTGCATAACGGCGTATGGAAACCCCGGCATCGTGCACGGCTTCGCGGTCGCCGCAAACCAGGTGATGCCAAGCGGGCAGGTCTTTGCCTTCCGCCAGCAGCCGGTAGGCGCAGGTGGACGGAAGCCAATGGTATTGCGTGAAGCCGGCGCGCAGGTCCAGACATTCCGGAACCAAGACCGTGCGCTCTTGGTAATGAGTACAGCGGCAAGCCCCGATGTCGAGCAGCCGGCACGCCACGCTGGTGAAGAACAATTCGCCGGTGTCTTCGTCCTCGATCTTGTGCAGACAGCATTTTCCGCATCCGTCGCACAGCGATTCCCATTCCTGTTCGCTCATTTCGGCCAGTGATTTTTCGCGCCAGAAGGGTGTTTTCATGGGGTCGGCGATGGGGTGGGTTGATTCGGAAGGCTCATTTTAGCTTGAAAGGCACAGCCTTTTGTCGGCCTTTGCCCATCCTACATCTCCCCATTCTTCGCGAAAAAATGTGACATCTGTTGCAACAGCGACACGCTTTTGCAATAAAGTTTGCCCCCGGTGAGCCGGCGCCCATCGCACCAACTCGTCGACTTGTCTAATGGCTAAGTCTCTTTAATCAACCTCAACCCTGACAGGAGGATTTATGGACCCGAACGATATTTCCGTCTTAGACCAGCGCTTTGGCATCACCGGCGAGGTTGTTTTCAAGGAAGGTCCGAACGGGCAGGGTGTGGTGGAGATCAGCAACGGTCTCGCCATGGCGAGCATCGCCTTGCAGGGAGCTCATTTGATGAGTTGGGCGCCGCATCAGGAGGAACTGGTCATTTGGCTGTCGCCGAAGGCGAAGTTCGGGCCGGGCGAATC
>NZ_JBDIVO010000507.1:0-2572 GCF_039794385.1 Methylocaldum sp.
GCGCCCGGCGCCACGGGTTTCGCTTCGCTTCGCGCGTCGTCGGCGGGCGGCCCGCCCAGCAGCAGTCCCAATGTCGTCACCGCCACGGGCAGAAGCGCGTTCATCGGGGTCTCCGGACGCCGGTGGGAAGATTCCGCCGCGATTCGGTCGTGCTGGAGGAATTGGACGCGGAAATCGGCTTTCGGTTCCCGCAAACCCCGGCGAGCGGGGGGCGTCACCCCCCCCCCGGTGGGTTCCGGGAGTCACGGTCCCCGAGAAAGTACGGGGCTGCGGGGTGTTGAAGCCACCGGCCGGCTCACGCCGGCCGCTCGCCCGAGGGCGTGCGACGCACTTTGTGATTTTGGTCAGGCGGCTCGGTTGTAGGTTTTGGTGCCGGTGGCGCGTTGGGTGCGGCGGGTCCAGAAGGCGTCGAGCGGATGTGTGTCGCTGAGTTGATCGGCGCGGAGTTGCAGCATCGCCTCGCCTCCCTTCTCGCTCCAGAATTTCTCGGATCCCTTCACCCGGCGGCCGATCTGCTTCACCGTCGATTCGATGTGACTGGACGTGATCGGCAATCCCATTCGCCGGTAGGTCGGGTAGCTCATCCGCGACTGCTGATTGACGAGGTACGTCAGCGAGGCGGCGAGGATTCGCCGCGGGTCGGTCTCCCCGGCATCGGGAGGCGGCGGGCCGAGTTCGCCGGCGCGGACCCCCAGTTCGGCGATCACCTCCGACACCCGTCCCTGCCAGACCGCGGTGATCCAGCGAAGATACACCGGGCCCCCCTCGTCGCGCGTCCTTCCGGCCGTCGCGGCGGCGTAGACGTAGGTCAGGGCGTGGATGAAGTCGAGGATCGGCACGAATCCCTGGTGCTTGAATTCCCGCTCCCAGATCCCCCAGTTCGTCGACGAACCGTCTCCCACGAACGCCTTCAGCAAGGCCGCGGCGAACCCCAGCGACCACGCGCGGGCCGCCATCTGCTTGCCGAACTCGTCGCTCTTGGCCTGCGACGCCAGCACGTCCCGGGCGACGACCTCCGGCGGCTCGTGCGTCACCGCTTCGCGGACCTCCGCCACGAGATCGGGCGATGGCGTGCCGTCGCCCGACGCGCCGTCCGCCTTGCGGAACACCTCCCCCTTCGGCGCGGCCTTCTCCGCGGCGGTGAGATGGATCTCCCGCGTGAGCTTCTCCATCTGCGCCAGATCGCGGAACGTGTCGGGCAGTTCCGGACAGGGATCGTTCGCGTGCGGTGTGGGCTTCAACTCCAGCAGCGCCCCCACCTTCGTCTCGCACCAGTGCGACTTGGCCGTCTCCGGCAGATCGCACCGCTGCATCCGTCCGCCGTCGAAAGTCGCGCACACCACGGCCGGCGCTTTCACTCCTGCCGGGGCCGCGAGTTTCTCGACCAGCGGGCGACCCACCCACTCCCGCAGCGCCTGCTCGCGCTCGTCGACCCGCTCGCTGCCGATCCGCTCGGCCAGCCGTTCGATCCGCTTGGTGGTCAGTTCGACTTCGAGCGTTTCGGCGACGCTCTCGCGGGCCGACTCGAACGAGCTGAGCTTCGTCGCCAGGTGCACCGCCTTCCGCATCACCTTCGGCGAGAGATCCTCATCGACCCCCATCCCCAGCGCTTTGGCCTGAGGGAAAAAAAGCCTTCCGGGATTTCGGAAGGTAGCCCTTCGGTTCCTGCCATTCCACGGAGCCGGACTCCGTTTCGATCCTCCGCTTCTCGGCGCCCGCCGGTTGGGCCACCTCTCCCCAATCTGTGGTCAGGGCCTCGGCCGGCATCGCCTCGGCCTGTTCGTCGGCCGACTGCTCCATCATCAACCGGATGATTTCGTGGCCGACCTCGCCGCAATCCTCCTCGATCGCGGCGAACGAAGTCCCCCACTCCGGGCAAGCGGCTTCGCCGTAAATCAACTGCCGAGCCTCCGCCGCCAGACTCGCCAGCCGCTCCCGAACCTCGGGCGTCAATTTCGACACGCCACTCCTGCGCCGAGCCATCCTTGGCCTCCTATTGAAGTTGCGGCGATACCCTCCGCCGATTTCCAGGCCGCACCTTCTACCATCTCCACGACATCGCGCAAAGCGCGTCGCACGCCCGAGCCTGCGCATTCGCGGGAAGTCGGCTGGACACGCCGGGCCGATTGCACTATCAACCCCGCCTCTCATTTCTCTCGAAACCGCTCCCGAATTCGATTCTCCCGATCGAGAAAGGCGGAGGCAGGGATGCCACCGGCCGAATCTCCCGGTCTGCGCGGGTTCTTCGCGCGCAGTCGCGGGCTGATCTTCCCACTATTGATCCTGGCGTCGGTGCTGGTCATCATCGCGCCGTTGCCGCCCGTCCTGTTGGACCTGCTGCTGGCGGGCAACGTGACGGTCGCGGTGGTCATTCTGTTGACCACGATCTACGTCCGCCGCCCGCTCGAGTTCAGCGTGTTTCCGGCGATCCTGCTGGGGACGACGCTCGCCCGGCTGGTCCTCAACGTCGCCTCGACCCGGCTGATCCTCAGCCGGGGCGGGACCGACGGGACCGGCGCCGCGGGCGGGGTGATCGAGGCCTTCGGGCAGTTCGTGGCCGAGGGGAACCTCG
>NZ_JBDIVO010000508.1:0-2561 GCF_039794385.1 Methylocaldum sp.
CACACTAAACTGCCCGCCCCATGCCGGTAACCATCATCGGACTGTTAAAATGATTTTTCCGTCCCGCCCTATTCCATAAGAAACATGTCCGAACCAGCCGAAAAAAAACTTGTCCTCGTCGACGGTTCATCGTTCCTGTACCGCGCGTTTCACGCTCTGCCGCCCTTGAACAACTCACGGGGCGAACCGACCGGCGCGGTTCTGGGCGTTGCCAATATGCTGCGCAAGCTCATCGGAGAGTATGAGACTTGCCATATCGGCGTCGTGTTCGACGCGCCCGGAAAGACCTTCCGCGACGATCTTTTCGAGCACTACAAGGCCCATAGGCCGCCGATGCCGGACGAACTCAGGGCGCAGATTCAGCCGCTGCACGCCATTATCCGGGCACTGGGCCTGCCCTTGCTGATCGAATCCGGCGTGGAAGCGGACGACGTCATCGGCACACTCACGATGAAGGCGGTCGAACAGGGGTTTTCGGTCGTCATTTCCACCGGCGACAAGGACATGGCGCAACTGGTCAACGACCGGGTGATGCTCGAGAACACCATGTTCGACAGCCGCCTGGATGTCGAGGGCGTAAAAGCCAAGTTCGGCGTGCCGCCCGAGTGCATCGTCGATTATCTGGCACTGGTGGGCGACACCTCGGACAATATTCCCGGCATTCCCAAGGTGGGACCGAAAACGGCGTCAAAATGGCTGAATGAATACGGCTCGCTGGACGGCATTCTCGCCCATGCCGACGAGATCGGCGGCAAGGTCGGCGAGAATCTTCGCGCCAGTCTCGATCAAATTCCCTTGTCGCGCCAGTTGGCCACCATCAAGTGCGACGTGGATCTGCCGATCGGACCGGACGATTTGAAACGAACCGAACCGGATCAAGCCGCCCTTCGGGAGCTGCTGGTCCAGCTCGAATTCAATTCCTGGCTCCGGCAACTGGATGCTTCGAACACTGCCGAAAACCCGGCCGCCCCTATCGAGCAAACCTCAACCAAGGGTAACTACGAAACGATCCTGACCGAGGATGAACTGGAGCGCTGGCTGAAAAAGCTGGAGGCCGCGGAATATTTCGCTTTCGACACCGAAACCACGAGCCTCGACTACAGCCGCGCGGAAGTCGTGGGACTGTCGTTCGCGGTGGAACCGGGCGAAGCGGCCTACGTCCCGGTCGCTCACGATTATCCCGGCGCGCCGGCGCAGCTCAGCCGCGATTACGTTCTGGAAAAACTCCGGCCTTTGCTGGAAGACCGGAACCGCCCGAAGCTCGGACAAAATCTCAAATACGACGCCAATGTCCTTGCGAATCACGGCCTCGCGCTGACCGGCATCCGCCACGACACCATGCTCGAATCCTATGTGCTCAACAGTACGGCCACCCGGCACGACATGGATTCCCTGGCCCAACTCTATCTCAATCATCGGACCATCCACTACGAAGACGTGGCGGGAAAAGGCGCGAAACAGATTCCCTTCCAGCAGGTCGGCATCGAAAGCGCCACCGAATACGCGGCGGAAGACGCCGACATCACCCTGCGGCTTCACCACCATCTTTGGCCGAAGCTCGAGGCGGAAGATTCGCTCAAATCGCTATACGAAACCGTCGAAATTCCGCTGGTGCCGGTCCTGTCCCGCATGGAATGCACCGGCGTGCTGGTGGACGTGTACAAGCTGGCCCAGCAAAGCCGCGAGCTCGAAAAGCGCATGCTGGAGATCGAACAGGACGCCTGCAAGGCGGCGGGATGCCAGTTCAACCTGGGATCGCCCAAGCAGATCCAGACCATCCTGTACGACAAGCTGAACATCCCGGTAGTCAAGAAAACGCCGACCGGACAGCCGTCCACCGACGAATCGGTGTTACAGGAATTGGCGGAAAGTTATGAGCTGCCGCGACTGATCCTGGACTACCGCTCCATGAGCAAGCTCAAGTCGCCCTACACCGACAAGCTCGCGGAGCAAATCAACCCCCGCACCGGCCGCGTTCATACCTCCTATCACCAGGCCGTGGCCGCCACCGGCCGCCTGTCGTCCTCCGACCCCAACCTGCAGAACATCCCGGTGCGCACCGAGGAAGGCCGCCGCATCCGCCAGGCGTTCATCGCACCGCCCGGCCGCAAGATCCTCGCGGCGGACTATTCGCAGATCGAGCTCAGGATCATGGCGCATATTTCGGGCGATCCCAGCCTGCGCGCCGCCTTCCACGACAATACCGACGTCCATCGCTTCACCGCCGCAGAAGTATTCGGCGTGCCGCCGGAACAGGTCACGCCCGACCAGCGCCGTTCCGCCAAGGCGATCAATTTCGGCCTCATCTACGGCATGTCCGCCTTTGGCCTGGGGAAACAGCTCGGCATCCCCACCAGCATGGCACAGCGCTACGTCGACCTTTATTTCGCCCGCTATCCCGACGTCAAAGGCTACATGGAAACGACCCGCGACATGGCGCGGGAGAAAGGCTACGTGGAAACCCTGTTCGGCCGGCGGCTATACATCCCCGAGATCCAATCCCGCAACGCCCAGCGCCGCCAATACGCCGAACGCACCGCCATCAACGCCCCGATGCAGGG
>NZ_JBDIVO010000509.1:0-2513 GCF_039794385.1 Methylocaldum sp.
GTCACGACTTGGGAGAAACCGGGCAAGGAGGCTCGGCGCGACCCTTATTTGGCTTTCGACCGTCTCATGGGGCGGCTCGGGCGGCCGGTGGCGCGGGTCAGCAATGCCTTGGTATTGGATGAGCTGACGCCGGGCGGGGTGTTGCTGCTGGATCGCGGCCGCCGCATCTACGTCAATGCTCGCCGCGCCGACGCCCTGTTCGATTGGGTGAGCCGCGGCGGGTATTTGATCGTTGCGGCGGAATACCGCCGAGTCGACGACCCCATCCTGAAGCATCTGGGGATCGGATGGTACGAGCCCCCGAAGATCGAGCCCAAGAAAACCGCCGCTACGGAGGAAGACGGCGCGGAGGACGAACAGGACGGCGCGCAGATGTGCGAGCCTTCGGATGCGCGGTCCGACGATGAGCCGGATACCGTTGAAGTGCGTCTTCCGGCGCGGGACAAGCCGTTGCGGCTGCAACGGACGTTCGGGTCAAACGGCTGGGGTCTGGTGCCGACCGACCCGGCACCGGTCTGGAAAGCGGGAGTGGTCGATACGCGCAGCACCGTGCTGCATTACGACTATGGCCAAGGCCGGATTACGGTACTCGACGGCTTCACGTTTCTCTCCAATCGGCGGATCGGCGAGCACGATCACGCCGAACTGATCTGGGGGCTGATGCGGCATTACCAGCCGCAGGGCGAAGTGCGTCTGGCTACCAGGCTCGAGGTTCCGACGCTCTGGGAATGGCTGGCCGAATCCGCGTGGATGGCGCTGATCAGCGGCGCGCTGCTGATCGCGGCCTGGCTTTGGCGTATCGTGCCGCGGTTCGGCGGGATGCTGCCGTCGCCGAATCCGGCGAGGCGCAGCCTGATCGAGCATCTTTCCGCCGTCGGATGCGCCGTCTGGCGTCACGGCGAAGACGGGCGGGCTCACTGGGAAAACGTGATGCGGCAGGAATTGCGGAGACATGTTCTTCAGCGGCATCCGCACATCGCGCAGGTCTCCGAGTCGGAACAGGCGAGAATTCTCTCCGGTATGAGCGGGATTCCCGAGAACCGGGTGACGGCGGTCTTGGCCGCACCGGACAAGCTTTCGCCGCGGCATTTCGTCGATTGCGTGCGCACGGTGCAAGAACTCGAACAACGATTGTGAGGATTTATGGCGGTAACCCGTTTGCTCGATGAACAAGTGGACAAGGCCGGAGTGCTGCTCCGGTCGATTCGTGCCGAGCTCCGCAAGGTGCTGATCGGCCAGGAGCGGATGATCGACGAGGTGCTGATCGGTTTGCTCTGCGGCTCGCACGTGCTGCTCGAGGGCGTGCCCGGTCTCGGCAAGACGCTGCTGGTGAAGGCGCTCGCCAAGACCTTTTCCGGACGCTTCGCGCGGATTCAGTTCACGCCCGACCTCATGCCTTCGGACGTGGTCGGCCATACCTTCTTCGATATGGGCAGCAGCCAGTTCATTACCCGCGAAGGGCCGGTCTTCACCCATCTCCTGCTGGCCGACGAGATCAACCGCGCTCCGGCGAAGACCCAGGCGGCGCTGCTCGAGGTGATGCAGGAGGGGCAGGTGACGCTGGAAGGCCGCTCGATGGCCGTTCCTCAGCCGTTCATGGTCCTGGCCACCCAGAATCCGATCGAACAGGAAGGCACCTATCCTCTGCCGGAAGCGCAATTGGACCGGTTTCTGCTCAAGATACGCATCGATTACCCCGATATGGAGGAAGAATTGGCGCTCACCCGCCAGGTGATCGAGCGCCGGTCCGGGGGCGAATTGGCCGTGGATAACGTGGCGGTCCTGATCGGCCCGGAACAAGTGGCGGCGCTGCAGCGGTTGACGGCCCACGTGGAGGTGGACGACCGGGTGCTCCGCTATGCCGTCTCCATAAGCCGAGCTACCCGCGAGCATCCGCGCCTGTCCATCGGCGCTGGTCCCCGAGGCAGCATCGCTTTGGTCCGCGCGGCCCGCGCCAGCGCACTGCTGTCGGGGCGGAGTTACGCGACGCCGGACGATATCAAGGCGGTGGCTTTGCCGGCGTTGCGCCATCGCGTGGCGACTTCTCCGGAGGCGGATATCGAGGGATCGAGTGCCGACACGCTGCTCCGGGCGCTGCTGGACCAGGTTCCCTCGCCGCGCTTCTGACCGGGGTTTCTCGTGCTCCTGCCTCATCGCGTCCTTTTGATCGCGCTCGCCGCCTGGTTCGGTCTCGCCGTTCTCGCGGCAGTGTGGCCGTCATGGCTTGCGGTCTGGCAATTCGCCGGGGCGGCGCTGCTGAGCGCGGCGCTGGCTGACGGGTGGCTGGCCCTCAGTCGCCGCAATCCGGTGCGGGTCGAGCGGGAAATCGAGGATGCATGGCCCGTAGGGGTGACGCAAACGGTCCGTCTCCGCCTCGCCAGCCCCGAGCGCAGCGTCGCGGGCTGGGTGTTCGACCGCCATCCCGAGACGTTTTCCGCAGAAGGCTTGCCCTTGTTTTTCAAGCTGTCGCGCGGCCATTGGGCGAAACTCGGCTATATGGCGCAGCCCCTGGA
>NZ_JBDIVO010000510.1:0-2511 GCF_039794385.1 Methylocaldum sp.
CAACGGGCATGCTTCAGGAAAGGCCGCACATCCTCAACCGCACCGGTTACTGCAACACCCTCGATGCGAGCGAGGTTCCGGACCGCCTCAGTAGGGCGCGCACCAACGATGTAAAAGCGCGCCGTATCCATCTGGCGGCGAATTTCCGGAAATATATCGCGCGCAAACCAAGTGACCGCGTCGATGTTGGCCCAATAATCCATAGCTCCGGTGAATACCATGACATGCTCGCCGGGCGCGTAAGGATTGGCGTAGTCTGCTTGATCCGAAAAATAAGCCGTGTCGACACCGTTCTCGATACTCATAATCCGCTCTTTCACTTCTGGAGCAAGGCCTTTGAACAAGCTCGCCTCGTTTTCCGACACGAAGAGAGAACAGCTAAACGAATTCGCGATCTTGCGGTCATAGCGCGCCAAATACGCCGCCTCCCGCCGGTAAACCCAATTCATCGGCCAGGTTTTTTGGGTTGCATATTGCCGCCATTTGTCGGAATCGACATCGACGAAATCGATGATCCGCGGCACCGACGCATGCTCTACCACATATTGGGCCATCGCCGACGAAAACACCAAGACGGCATGAATGGAGCGCTGCTTCAAAATACCGGCTACCCAAGCGCTCATGCGAGCGTCGGAATAATAAGGCACGGTTAAAGGGAGTCCGACCGCTAATCCCTTGAGGCTCTTGAGTTTGGCGCGTCCTGGGTGCAGCGGAAGCAGACACGCTTCCCCGCAAAAATTTCTTACATCGGATGCATAACGCCAGTCGTTCGGATCGTCCACGAACGCGCCGAGATGAACGCGGTACGACTCCGATAAATATTTGAGCAAGTGAAAGGATCGTATCTTGTCCCCTTTATTCGGCGGGTAGGGAATCCTGTGGGCGAGGAGCAAAATCTCCTTCATAGGCGGTGCCGTAACGTTCAGCCGAGGTTGCGGGAGATCCAGGGGCCCACCAGATTGCTGACCGGCAAAGGCAGACGCTGCCATGCAGCGATGAAATATCGATATTTCGGATTGAGCGGATTTATCTCGGGTACCGCCTTCGCTTTCACCAACTCGTACTCGTAAGCCAATGGTTCGGGCTCGAAGCCCCAGTGCGTCTTGAATCGGTACGAGCCGGTACCTTCTTTGCTTCTACCGTAATCGAATACCCGCACGCCTTTTTCCGTCGCCCGCCGCATGACCTCCCAGTACATGAAATCGTTACCCTTGAGATCCCTGGCTTCTTCGGTTCCGCCGCCATAATACGGGAGCACCTCGTCGCGAAAATAGAAACTCATCACGCTGGCGATAACGCGCCCTTGGTGCTCGATGCTGAGGATTTCGCAAGAATCGCCGAATACGTCCTTCAAGATTGCGAAATAGCGTTTTGAAAATACCGGTGTTCCGAGATTGCGGACGCTCTCGGCATAGGCTCCGAAAAACCGGTCCACACCGGGATCGATGATGCTGCTTAAGCCGGCGGCAATGCCCTTTCGGATCATCGCGCGCTGTTTACGCGGAACGGCCGCGAGATTCTTCTCGGGATCGGGATCCAGAGCTTTCCGGAACGTGACATAGAGCGATTTGGTCGGCCGCCCGGATCCGTGCGGTTTTTGATTCCGAAGCTCCAGATAATCCACCTCGAGTTCCCGTGCAAGATCGCAGGCTGCCTGCTCCAGGGCTGTACGCGCTGCATCGGATTCGGTCGCGGCGCCGCCATACACGCAAAACGGGTTCGATATCAGCGCATTACCGAATAGAAAGCTTTTCACGTGGCCGAGCGGCAATACCCCGACGATCCGACCCTCTTCTTCCGCAAAGAGATAGTGGGTTTCATGGCCGAAGGCGCGTTCGATGATGTCTTGCCAACCGGCGAGATGAAAAAAACTCGCCTCGGTACAGTTATTTACGAATGCATCCCAGTCAGACTTGCGGCTGCCGTCTAATCGCTTAATTTCCATGCAAGATTTCGGTCCGGGTTAATTGTGGTGTGGAGACAAAAACACATGAGCCATCGTGTTCCAGCGAAAGTCGTGTAAAAGACGGCGCAAGCGCGATTCGGTCCGAGAAAGATTCAGGTAGTGGCGAAACCGTGTTTTCAGATTGATGCCTCGCTGCCTCGGCTGATCCGGATCGATTTCCCAAGGGTGAAAATAAAACACGCATGATTGCCGGTCTTTCCGATTCACTCGCTCGATGGCCCAGCGAGACACCCGATAGGGCAGCAAACGGAAATAGCCGCCACCGCCGCACGGTAATTTCTTATTGCTTAATTCAACCGTAGTTACGGGTATTTCCAGCAACCCGTCCGGTCTGCACGGCCTGAACGAGAAGCGCGGCGCTTCCGGCATGCCGTACAGATCATGCTTTACAGGATAGATGCTGGAGCTGTAACGGAATCCGGATTCTTCCAGAACCTCTAGCGCCCAGAGGTTTTTGGAACCGATCGAATAGCTGGCCGCACGATATCCCAGAACCGGGACTCCGCCGAGATCTTCGAGCAAACGCTTGGTCCGCAAAACATCGT
>NZ_JBDIVO010000511.1:0-2509 GCF_039794385.1 Methylocaldum sp.
AAGGCTGGCGTTCAGGATCTTTTTCCGTCTCACCGGGAGGAACTGGTGGCCATCGGCGCCGAGAGCTATCTCGCGATTCCGCTCGCGGACAGGGCGGGCGAGGTGATGGGCCATCTGGCCCTGATCGACGTCAAACCCATGAGCGGAGACCCGTCCGAGCTTTCCGTGTTCAGAATCTTCGCCGCACGGGGCGGAGCTGGAGCGTATGCGGGCGGAAGAACTGCTCAGGCGCAGCGAGGAGCGGCTGGGTTCCATCCTGGCCTCGGCCATGGACGCCATCGTCACCATCGATGAGAGCCGCTGCATCACTTTGTTCAACAACGCCGCCGAGCGGATTTTCGGATGCTCGAAGAGCTGGGCGCAGGGCCAGCCGTTCGACCGTTTCCTGTCCAAGGGTTTCCGGAACCTCCTGGAACGCCATCTTCGGGAGAGCACGGGAAAGAGCGCGAAGCCGCAACCGGTGTGGGCGCCGGAGGGATTGACCGCGTTGCGCGCCAATCGGGAGGAGTTTCCCATTGAGGCCACCCTGTCCCCCCTGGAACTGGGCGGCAAGCGGTACTACACCTTCATACTTCGGGACGTCGACGAGCGCCGGAAGATCGAAGCGGAACTCCATCGCCTGCAAACCGAAAACGTTTTTCTGCAAGAAGAAATCAGCGCGCCGTACCGCTTCGAGGAAATGATCGGCGGATCGCCGGCGATGCGCAGCCTGTTTTCCGATGTCGAACAGGTGGCCGGCACCGATTCCACGGTGCTCATCATAGGCGAAACCGGCACCGGCAAGGAGCGGATCGCCCATGCCATCCACAATCTCAGCCCGCGCAAGGACCGGCTTCTGGTCAAGCTCAATTGCGCCGCGTTGCCCGCCGAATTGATCGAAAGCGAGCTGTTCGGCCACGAGAAAGGCGCGTTCACCGGCGCGACCGCGCAGCGCAAGGGGCGGTTCGAAATGGCCGACCGGGGCACGCTGTTCCTGGACGAGGTTGGCGAGCTGAGTCTGCCGGCCCAGGCCAAATTGCTTCGGGTGCTTCAGGAACGGGAGTTCGAGCGGGTCGGCGGCGGACAGACGATCCGGGTCGACGTCCGGGTCATCGCCGCCACCAACCGCAATCTGGCGGACGCGGTCAAAGCCGGCGAATTCCGCGTCGACCTTTACTACCGGCTGGACGTGTTTCCCCTGCGGGTACCGCCGCTCCGGGAGCGGAGCGAGGACATTGCGGTCCTCGCCGATCATTTCCTCCGCCAATTCGCCCGCAAGCTCGGCAAGCCTCTTGCCGGCATCGCACCGGAATCGTTGCGGACGCTGGAACGCTATACCTGGCCCGGCAACGTCCGGGAACTGCAAAACATCATCGAGCGGGCTGCCGTGCTCGCGAAAACGCCGCTGGTCGACATCGACCTCAAGCTGGACGATTCCTCTCCAGACCCGCCGCAGACGGAAGCTTCGGAACTGCTGCTGGAGGCCGTCGAGCGCGGCCACCTGCTGAAGGTCCTGGAGGAGTCACGCTGGATCATCGAAGGCGGGACCGGCGCCGCCGCGAAATTGGGCCTTACGCCCAGCACGCTCCGTTATCGGATGCAAAAGCTGGGGATAAGGCGGCCGAAGCAGGTTTGAGCGGGGGGTACGGAAGGCGGGTTACGCTGCGCTAACCCGTCCTTGTGGCTTTCCTGAACATAAGTAAACATAAAGTTTTGTAGGGCGGGTTAGCGTACTCGCGTAACCCGCCTTCCGAGACTCGATCCTTATTCCAAATCCCAAGCCCGAATGTCGACCGGCGCCGCCCATTCCAAGGAATACTGCCCCAACCGAACGAATCGGTGAAAGCTCGAATGCGGCCAATCGGCGGCGCGCGGTACCCAGCCGTGCTTGACCGGGTTGTAATGGATGTAGTCGAGATGGGCGTCGAAATCGCTTTGATCCCGAATGGCATGTTCCCAAAACCGCCGCTGCCAGACGCCGCGTTCGCGTTTCATCTCCCTTCGGGTCGATAGCCGTTCCCCCGGCGCTATGGCGCGCGCGAAAGCCGATTTGATCAAGCGCCAGCGAGTCGAAAAATCCACATCGTCCGGCGGCAAGGTCCAAAGGCAATGTAAATGATCGGGGAGTATGACGATGGCCTCGATCCGGAACGGGCGTTGAGTTCGCACGGTGCGAAAGGCTTCGCGTAACGCGTCGATGTTGTCGGTCAGCAAGCGACGGCGACGTTCCAGCAACGCTACGGTAAAGAAGTATGAACCGCCGGGGACATGGGCGCGGATGTAGTTGGGCATAGGGAAAGCGTGGCCGATGTCTCGGTTTCGCGAAAGGCGGGTTACGCTGCGCTAACCCGCCCTACGAAACTGGCCGAAGGGTGCCGGGCAGGACAGGCCAAGCCAGCATTGAATCCAGAGCACACGGATGTGACAGGCTTCTGCCGTCCATGGCTTCTGGACCCCGGCATTCCAATCGCAAACGGTGTCTTCGGGAAGGGCGTGGCCGGCGCTCCCGGCCAGGCCGTTTGCGATTGGA